>DAOWHR010000240.1 GCA_030641315.1 Anaerohalosphaeraceae bacterium
AAACCGGTGCTTCTATTTTTCTTCGATCTCTGCTTTTGCCCGCTCGCCGTCGATGAATTTCTCGATGGCCTTTTGGCCTGCGGCCTGATTAAGCTCTTTTAATATAACTTCCCGTACTTCTTCTATGGGACAGAGAACTTCGGGCTTTTTACTGGTAACTTTGGCAATATGATAGCCGAACTCACTCTGGAAAACATCACTAACCTGCCCAGCTTCCATCGAGAAAGCAACGTCCTCAAAAGCCTGAACCATCTGCCCGCGCGGGAAAAAACCCAGATCACCTGCGTTATCCGGACAATCCGAATACTTCTGGGCCAACTCCTCAAAGTTGTCTTTGGTTCGTATTTCATGAAGGATCTCGCCCATCTCCTGCTGAACCCGTTCGACATCGTCCTCAGCGTTTGGATGCTTTACGATGTGTGCCGCACGCACCATCTCAGGGATAGTAAACTTGTCAGTATTGTCATTATAATACTTTTCAATGGCCTTTTGGGAAGGCTCGGCAACGCTGTTAGATATCTTTTCCATCAGCCGTTCAAGCCTGAGCCTGTTTTCGACATCCTTTTTGATCTCGTCTTCATTGTCAGGGCTTAAACCTGATTTATTGAAAAAGTCAGCACGACCGCCAGCCTGTTCGAGCATTGTATCAAATGCATTTTCAACCGCACCTTCTTCAAGAGGCTCGCTATCCTGTTCCGCAGCCTGTTTCAGCAAAAACCGCTCGACAACATTTTCACGCGACCACTCGCTAAGCTGTTTCTCACGATCTTCTTCGCTCATTTCCGCAAAAACACGCTCATACTCCGGGCGGAGTCTTTCGATCTCTGCCTGAATTTCTTTTTCGTCAACTAACTCACCATTTACATAAAGTGCCATTAAACGCTCCTTGCAGTATTTTTGGGGTATTTTCCCGCTGATCATTCAATCAATTTAAGGGCTTATACCCGAATCCCCGGCAAAAAGCAATCACATTTGTTCGGAAACTACTTCTACCCGGCACTTCGGAATTGCCTTGATGAACTGCCTGCCGTACATTTTTCGCACGATGCGGCTGTCCAGCACAACAACGATGCCGCTATCGGTCTTATTTCGGATCAATCGACCGAAGCCCTGCTTAAACTTGATTATCGCTGTCGGAAGCTGGTAATTGAAAAACGGATTTTCGCCATTTGCTTTCATCAGCTCGATACGCCCCTGCACCAGCGGATGATTAGGCACAGCGAAGGGCAGCTTGACAATTATAACATTTGAAAGCGATTCGCCGGGCACATCCACCCCCTGCCAGAAACTATCCGTCCCGAAAAGCACGCTTCGCTCGTCAGCCCTGAATGTCTCAAGCAGAGTCGCCCGGTCGACATCACCACCCTGACAAAGGAGTTCCATTTCATTGTCCAGCAGAAAGCTTTCGAGTTTGCACGCCATGTCTTTGAGCATCGTATAGCTTGTAAACAACACGAACGCCCTGCCATCGGTCTTCAGCAGATATTTCTTTATAACCTCAACTGCCGCGTCAGAAAAATCAGCATCGTTAGGTTCGGGCAGATCGGCTTCGATATACAGCGTTACCTGGCTCTCATAGTCGAAAGGCGAACCAAGCTTTAATGCATCAAACTCCTCAAGCCCTACCCGGCTGGTGAAAAATTCAAAGCCTTTCTTATTATTCTCGCTGCCGCAGCTAAGGGTCGCACTGGTCATAACGACCGAAGGAATCGTCTCGAAAAGGCACTGCTTGATGTGCGGTCCTACGTTTAGCGGGGCGCTTCTCAGCGCCACTCGTTTACGTCTGTTATCGCTTGCCTCGACCCAGTAAACATTGTCCTGGGCCGGCTGCTTGAGAAAGGACCTGATGTCGGTTTCAACTGCTCGACACTTGTCGGAATACCGAGTCAGTTCACAACGGTCGTCTTCATCTTCACTCTTGCCTGCGAGCTGACTTAGAGAAAGCCTGAGCCTCTTTAGAGATTCGGTGATATTATCGTCTACGAAATCCTTATCGCATCTGCCCGATGTCTCATCGCTTGCGTGCTTATACCACATCCGAACCTGCAAAAAGAAAACCTTCGCAGCCTCTTCACAATCAAAAACAAGTTCCTGGGCGCTGCGTGCCTCTTTAAAAGCAAGCACACCCTTGCGGCTTTTGCGATTATAAAGGTTTCGCAGCAAATAGCTCACCGTGTAGTTGCTGATGTTTATGCCAAAATGATCCTCGGCAACATGCTCCATATTATGCGCCTCGTCGATCACCGCCAGATTATATTCGGGCAGTATTCCGGCGCCCTGACTTTTCAGAACGAGATCGCTGAACATCATCGCATGGTTGACAACGATAATATCTGCCGTCCTGAGAAACCGCCTGGCTCGCCAGTAAAAACAGCCCTTGTAATGGGAACACTTCCTGCCGCGGCAATTACCATGCTCACTGCAAACCTGTTCCCACGCCTGCCCCGAAGGTACAAAAGGAACATCGCTAAGCGAACCATCTTCGGTATTGTATGACCACTCTTTGATCCGGTCGATCTCCATGCTCACGTCAGCGAATAGAAGCTTCTGCTTTCGCTGGGCATAGTCAAGCCGTCGCAGGCAAAGGTAATTACTCCTGCCTTTTGCAAGACAGGCGTCAAACTGGTGGGGCAGAACATCGCCGAGAAACGGCAGGTCCTTATTGATAAGCTGCTGCTGGAGGTTGATCGTGTAAGTGCTGATCAGAACCTTACCCTTTTTGCGGTGCGCCTGATCTATAGCAGCAACAAGATACGCAAAACTTTTACCTACCCCGGTTCCTGCTTCTACAGCGAGATGTCGACCCTTCTCAAACGCTTCGTGCACCGCGCATGCCATATTAAGCTGCTCAGGTCTGACTTCAAATGCTTCATGTGCCTTTGCGACCAGGCCCCGCGGGCCTAAAACGGCTTCCATGCCAAGGTCGTCTTGCTCCGTAAATGAGATCAAATCTGCCCCTTACTTTACCGCTGCCGGTTCGATTGCGTTTCGTATTGCCTCTACAGAACCACTGCCTGCGACAGTGTCTTTTGCCGCTTGTATGGCCTTTTGGGCTTCTTCGGTTTGGTCCGCCTGGTTATACACGTAAGCCATCAGCAGCGCCAGCTCGGGCGATCTGTTAAAATCATACCGCTTCTTTAGATCGTCAATCCGCTGCTGATACTTGTCGCCGATAAATGCGGCCAGATCAATTTCTTTTCCCGCAAGAGACGGATCGGTCTTGATCGCTCTTTCAAGATAGTAAACACTGGTCATATAATCCCCCGCGGCCAGCAGAACATGTGCCCTTTTGATAAATAAATCATCATCGTCGCCCGCATAGACCCAGGCAAGCCTGTAGCTGCTGTCAGCCTCAACAAACTTACCCTGCTTGATAAACGATTCGGCCTTCTTGTTGTAATGGTCGACCTTGGCCTTAGCGAATTCTTCATAACTCTTAAAATCCCCAAGCAGCAGTAAGGCATTAGTGTGGATTTGAGCCGACTTCCTGGCTGCTTCAAGCTGGTCAGCTTTTTCCTGAGCCGTCTGATCACGCGTAATATCGATAGGAGCCTCAGTGCCGTCAGACGGTGAAACATCAAGACCATCTTCGAGAGAGTCAAACTTCTTTGTTTCACTATTGTCCTTAGTATCGACAGGTTCGACCACCTCACCAGGCTTGACCGCATTATCGATTGACGCTTCATCATCGCTTTGCTTATTCAGTTCTTCAGACTTTAGAAGATAGCTCTGGTCGATGCTGTAGTCCAGTTGTTCTTCAAGCCTGAGAAGCGACATCTGCCTTGCAGGATCTCTGTCCAGCCTCGATGTACCGCCATTAAACAGGTTGTCATAGCTCGTATCAGATGGCTCATCAGTCAAATATGGAGGCCTGACCAATTCAAGAGATATACCCTGCAGAGGCTTACTGTCAATCATCGATAAATCACTCCGCCGGTTATTCTTTGAAGCCCGCGAAGGAATATACATATCCTTGAGGTTGTATGCTTTGGGATGACTGTCAATCGTGGACTTTCGAAGCAGAGAACTCCTCCGGTAGCGATCAGAGGCAACACTATTACGTGATCTGGAATTAAAACTATACCGATCCTTCGAGAAACCTGCCCCTGTCGTGCTCCTTGCGGTGTATGAATTGTAACCGTAAGAACTTTTTGTAAGGCCGCTGCCGAAACTCCTGGGCGCACCCTTAGACTTCTCAACGGGCGAGCGAACATGATCGGTCGATGTCGGACCTGCGCCATAGGCGACAAACACAAACACTAAAACAAACAACGCAATAATACTTTTAATATGTCTCATTATACCACCTGCATAAAAAATACGTTTATTGCTCATCCTGAGGTATATTATACTTGGGCTTCTCTGCCCAGTTCAACTTACTTGCCAGCGTATCCCACTGGGTACGCATTGGATTATTAACTACCAAAAAAGAACCATGATGCCGGCACACTTTTACTACGTCGCACTTGTGCAAACTGTGCGACATCTGCCCGTCAACTGTTAGAGATGTCCCCTGATTGACCTGCACCATTTCGACCTGAATGGAATTTTCCGCATTAATAACGATAGGCCTGAAACTAAGCGAATGCGGACACACCGGAGTTATAACCACTGCGGAAAGATTGCCCGAAAGGATGGGGCCGCCCGCGGACATGTTGTACGCCGTCGATCCGGTAGGTGTTGAAATTATTACACCATCGCTGAGACAACCGGCAAGCGGCTGGTCATGTACCGCCATCTTCAGCTCGATCATGCTGAATGGTGCGCCAGCTGCTATAACCACGTCATTTACCGCCGTCGCGACAAACCTCTCGACACCGTCACGCTCGACAGAACAGCGTAATATCATTCGCTTTTCGATCCGCGTCTGACCTGTTACTATCTGTGAGAATAACTCCTGAACCTCAACGACACCGAATTCCGCCAGAAAACCAAGTTTGCCAACATTGACGCCGATAACTGGAACATCGCCCTCGCACAGGTCGCGAGCCGCTGAAAGTATCGTACCGTCACCGCCGAACACAACCGCGAAATCAGCTTGCTTTAGAACATCAATTGAACAGTTGCCCTTAAAGCAGTTGGCCAGTATGTCTGCTTTGTCCTTGACAAAACTTACAAACGATTCCACCGCTTCTGCAGCATATTTTCGCTTCGGATCGCCGAATATAATGAGTTTGGCTTTTTCCATATTACTGATCACGATTGAATTTAACCGTTTCTGCGCGGCTAAGCAACCCTTCGACCGTGAGTTGCAACTTTACTCGCGGGCATTTATTACCCTGAAGGGTAGCTTACCATCATACAGAGACGACAAGCTTTCTTACCGTCTCGACAATACTATTGGCACCAACGCCGATCTCTTCAAGCTGAGAACCACGCGGGCCGGCTTTAATAAACCTGTCAGGCCCGGCAAGTGTAATTATCCGCCCTGCGACGCCGATACCGGCTTCCTGGGCTTTTTTTGCAGCCATTTCAAGCACTGAAGAGCCAAAACCACATGCAACGCCGTGATCCTCAACAGTTATGACCGTTTTGCCCTGGAAAGCCAAAGAAACGATCTTTTCGTCGATCGGCTTGACAAATCTGGCGTTAATTACACCAACACTGATGCCTTCCTTGTTCAGTATATCGGCACTTTTGACCGCCTCGGTGAGTACGGAACCGATAGCAACTATGAAAATTTCGCCGGCGCCGGCGCGAATTACAACACTTTTACCCTCCTCAAACGGCAGTTGGCACTGAGGAAGTGCTATTTGATCGTCACTGACTACATCCTTGGGATACCTCAATGCAACAGGAGTTCCTGCGTTAACAGCATAGGTAAGGGCGTTTTTCATCTCTGCCTCGTTGGCTGGTGAAACTATCTGCACATTGGGCAGCATACGCATAAAACCAATATCCATCATACCATGATGCGTAGGCCCATCGTTGCCGACAAGTCCCGCCCGGTCAATACAAATCACTACAGGCAGGTTCTGCTGCGAAATTTCCTGGAATATCTGGTCGAAACTGCGCTGCAAAAACGTTGAATATATGCATACTACCGGCTTTAGGCCCTGTTTTGCAAGACCCGCCGCGATATCAACAGCAGCGCTCTCAGCGATACCGACATCATAATACCGATCCGGGAATTCATCCCTGAACTTATTTAGCCCTGTCCCGTCAGGCATCGCTGCGGTTATCGCGATAACTTTTTCATCTGCCTCACCAAGAGTCAACATCGCATCACTGAACGCGTCGGTAAAAATCCTCTTGCCGGCTTTTGGTTCTTCCTCGACCTTGCCGTTGATTACGAAAGGCCCGGTCGAATGGAACCTGCGAGGATCGTCATCGGCAGGCGTAAAACCCTTGCCCTTTTTCGTATAGACATGCAGTATCACAGGTCTGTTCAGCTCCGATATCGCGCGGAACAGCTTAACCAGCGAACCTATATCGTGACCGTCAACCGGCCCGAAATATGGAATGTTCATGCTCTCGAACAGCCGATTGGGAGAGACCGCCATACGAAGCGTGCGGGTAAAGTTCTTGATCGCACCTTCCATCCTGCCGCCGATCACTGGAAGATGCTCGAGAATATTGTGGGTCGTCTTGCGCATATCTTCGTAGGTATGGGTCAAGCGTACTTTCGACAGGAACTTTGCTATTGCTCCCTGTGTAACGTCAATCGCCATAGAGTTGTCATTGAGCACGACCAGAAGCTGACGTTTAACCAGGCTCATGTTATTCAGTGCCTCAAACGACACGCCGTTGACGATACTTGCGTCGCCGACAAGGGCAACCACCTTTTCATTCGTGCCTTTGTGCTGGGCACCAAGAGCCATGCCCACCGCGGTAGCCAGAGCCGTTCCCGCATGACCGACAGAGAACAGGTCGTACGGGCTTTCGTCCGGACTGGGGAAACCGCTAAGACCATCGCGTTTGCGAAGATTTTCAAATTCGTCTTTCCTGCCCGTAAGTATCTTATGCGCATAGCACTGATGGCCAACATCCCAAAGCAGCTTGTCATCGAAAAAATCAAAAACATAATGCATCGCTATAGTAAGATCGACCACACCAAGGTTACTGGCAAGATGCCCGCCCGTCTGACTGACCGAATGAGTAATATGGTCACGTACTTCCTGAGCCAGCTTCTTTAATTCTTCAACACTTAAAAGCCGCATATCCTGCGGCGAATTTATCTTATTAAGCAATTCACTCATCTGCTCTAAATACTTCCAATTAATAAATAATCTTTCTGAAACCTTTATTATAGCAGGTTATTAAGAAAACTAACAGCCGAAAAAAACCGGTTTTTACACACCTCAACACCCTGCCAAGCAACACCGCAGCAAACTGTAAAACCTTTACCATCAACACTTTATCCAAAAACTTGCCTATTCAACAACTAATTTCCACCATCTACCCCCATTACTATGCACAGCCCGGCTATCAG
>DAOWHR010000119.1 GCA_030641315.1 Anaerohalosphaeraceae bacterium
AACGCTTACGCTAAGCTGGAAGACGCTCTTAGACGGGCGGCAAAGGGATGCGGAAGTGAGATTTGGGTGACCGGCGGAACGTACCGGCTGGACGATGCCGCAATGCTGACTTATAAGATTCCTGACGGCGTGAGCGTGTACGGCGGATTTATCGGCAACGAGGTAAGTAGAGATGGGAGGGACTGGATACAGCACAGAATGGTGCTGGCGGGCAGCGGGAAGAATCTAAACGTTGTTACAATGGGTGACGGTAGTCTGATTGATGGGTGCGTTGTTGAGAATGCATTTAAATCAGGTATTAATGGTATTGGTGTAGATTTTGAGGTGGCAAACTGTGTTGTTCAGGATAATACTGAACATGGCATCTATGCGAAAAATGGAGATGTTACAGTAAAAACTTCAATTATCAATGATAATGATAAAGAAGGTATTTACTTTAATGACAATGACAGTAGCAGTAATTACTCAATAACAATTCAAAGAAGTAAGGTATATAGCAATGAGCGGAATGGTGTCTTTCTGGATGATTCTACTGGAAGCATTGTGAACAGTGAGATATATGATAACGGCGGTGACAGCACAAGCTATTACGGCATCAAACTGTTGTCTCTATCCAGCACTACAGAGATTCGTAACTGCACAATTATTGATAATGCAAACGAAGGTATTTATCGCAGCGGCGGGAGCAGTGCTGATGTTTCAAATTGTATCATTCGTGATAACAATAATAATGATATACAGTTGGGAGGGGTAGGAGCATATTATAATTGCTGCATTACCGACCCAAATGATTTGCAGGGAACGGACTCGCCTGATGAGGACGGCAATATAACCTGTGCGGCTGGTTTTGCTTATCCTGGCGTGTTTGGCAATTATCACCTTGCTTCCGATTCGATTTGCATTGGTAAGGGTGACGCGGCTTATGTTGTAACAGGAGAGTTGGACATTGACGGACAGGACAGGATCTATGATACGACAGTTGAGATCGGGGCCGATGAGGTTGCATGCACTTCGGGAACAGTTTCGAGCGTGTTTGACGAGAACGGCGACGGGGTTGTAAACTATGCTGAGTTTGCAGTTTTTGGTGATTCGTGGGGGATGACAACGACAGATCCGAACTGGAGCGACACGCATTCAAATTATGACTTCGATGAAGACGATACCGTTGAGATTGATGACCTTGCTTACTGGGCTGATGAATGGCTTTGGACGGCTTGCTGGCTGGAGGGTAATGGAAGTGTTTATGACTGGTGGATGGCTTTGCCTGCACAGCAAAGCATGATGATGGGCATGGAAAGTTCTATGCTCGGCTCGGCTGAACCTGTCGAAAACGCGATCGATGTTGACGAGGTGATGCGGTTCATGGAGATTATTGCTGACGAGATGCTGAAGGAGAAGGCCATTAAGAAGAAGGATTTAAAATGCTTCTTAAGTGCCTTTCAAGACTACCTTTATGATAATAAGTATTGACATGGCAATGTGAATATGGTATAATACCAATGATTCTAAATTAGGAGATTTGATGATGGGTAAGAACTTTTATTTGATGATGGTTTTAGTGGCAGTTTCAGGTGTTTTTGCTGGGTATACATATGAGGTAGAAATGGGTGACAGTGGGTCGGTAGACCTCTTTGGTCACGAATCTTTGCTTATGACGGGGGGAGAAATGACTTATTTTAGCCTTCATGATTACAGTTCCGCACATATTGAGGGAACCGATCCGTTGATATCACAAGGCAATGGCGGAATATGGGATTTATGGCAAGGCGGTAATAGTAATGTGGAGATTCTTGGCGGTGAGATTCATGAGATTACTTTTGCTACATCCACCCGAGGGACTGGTAATAATCTGAAGATCAGCGGTGGAAGAATAGACATACTTAGTAACTTCCAGGAAATCGACCCTGCGAAAAATATTGAGATCATTTGTCGAGACTGGCTTTATAACGTCAACACGAAAAAGCTGACTGGAACATGGGAAGATTTTTCAACCTTTGATATTCAGCTTGTCAATGTCGCAGGTTATGAGCCGACTATCGACAATATACTGTTTACCATCGTGCCGGAACCGATGAGCCTGCTGCTGCTTGGAGTCGGGGCAATTGCAACCAGGTGGAAGAAATGATTGAGACTATTCTAGACTCATGCTCTTTAAAAAAAGATTTTATTGCAAGGAGAAGATAATGCATAAAACATTTTCCTTTCTGTTATTAACGATTACAGTATGCTTGTCACTTTCTCAGTATACTTATGCAGTTGAATATACAATTACTGATATTGGACCAGGCAATGCAACTTGTATTAATAACGATGGATATATAGGAGGCTCATTTGGGATTTGGTACGATGGCAGCATAATTGATGGCTCAATGTCTGTTGTTGACATCAATGAATCTGGAAATGCAATTGCACGTGCATCTTATAACAGGCATATTCATTCTTACTACAGAGAAAAGAATGGTTCTTGGGTAGATATCGGAACATTGGGAGGGGCTGCATGTTGGGCTTCCGGCATCAATAATTCGAACCAGATTGTTGGTACTTCACAGTTTTTTCCTTACAGCTATGAGCGTCCTTTTTTGTATGAGAATGGCAATATGACAGACCTGGATACAAATATTGAAGGTCACTTTCATGCTTTAGATATCAATGATTCTGGACAAGTTTTGTGTCGCAAGGGAGGGTATAGATTTGTATGGGAAGGTGGCGATACAACTATCATTAACTCACTAGGTGGAACATCAACTTGGTTATTGGATATAAATAATCATGGGCAGGTCGTGGGATCGTCCGCAACGATTCCTGGTCGAACTTATACCCAGCGTCCTTTTTTATATGACCCCTCAATTGGTACTATTGATCTTGGTATTTATGGTGGCAACGAAGGTAGAGCAAATAGTATAAATGAGTTTGGTCAAATCGTTGGAGCAGCAGGAGGAGCTTTTTTGTATCAAGATGGTGAGACAATTTATCTAAATGACTTTTTAACTGACGATTCTCCGTTTGTAAATTTATTGTCAGCGAATGGGATAAATGACAGAGGGCAAATAGTAGGTGTCGGATATCTAAAAGGCAGTTATGATTCTCACGCATTTCTTTTAACACCTATTCCAGAGCCAGCGACGATGCTTTTGTTGGGTGTTGGTGCAATCGCAATACGCAGACGAAGGGTTTAATTAAACAGAAAATCTGCGCGCTGGTATGAATGTAGCAATATTACAAATCAATCAAACTTTGGGATAATAATAAAATTTTCTACGCCCTGAATTCATAAGCCTGATAGAGCAGATTTAATTCATTTTTTTTATTTTCTACAGCCGCATGAAGCTCTTCAAGCAGTTTATGATCCTTGTAAACACTCTCATCGCCGAATTTGTCCTGCATTTTAGCGATATCTTCTTCGGCCTGCATTATCATCTCTTCGATTTGGTCAACGCTGAATTTGTTGAATTGTTTCAGTTCCGGCGGTGTAGTCTGACGCCCAGCAGCGTTTTCTGATCTTGCTCGCTTGGGCTTTTTGGTCTGGCCCGACGGGTTGGTCTGTTTTTCCCGGTCGGCGATCCTGTTGTCAAGAGCCTCAGCATAGCGGGAGTACGTCCCGACACCCCCTTCGATAATCTCACATTGGCCTAACTGCTTTTTACCAAGCTCGTTAGCTCCGACAACAAGCAGCTTGTCGACAACTCTGTCCAGGAAATATCTGTCATGGCTTACCACGATCACAGCCCCGTTAAACGCCTTTAGAGCGTTTTCCAACGCCTCCTTGCTTGCGATATCAAGGTGGTTGGTAGGCTCATCGAGTATCAGCACATCATGCTCGGCAAGAACGAGTTTGCACAACATCAGCCTGTTTTGTTCCCCGCCGCTAAGCTGGCTTATCGTCTTGTAAACGTCATCACCGGTGAAATGAAAACCACCAAGCCGGTTCCTGATCGCCTCGATAGTCAGTTCCTCCCTGGCCTGTTTGGCTTCTTCAAGAACTGTATTTGCAGGATTTAACTGCTTTGCATGCTGATCCAGATAGCCGATAGACAGAAACTTGCCCATCCTGATCAATCCGTCGGTACTCTTGTCATCGCCCATAGCAAGCCTGAGAAAAGTGCTCTTGCCAGTGCCGTTAGGCCCGGTTATCCCCAGCTTCTCACCAGCAAGAAGATCAAGTGACAGGTCCCTGAACAGAACCAGATCGTCAAAAGACTTGTGAAGCCCTTCACATCTAAGGATAATCGCGCTTTTGCTCTGTGACTTTGCGAAGTTGAAATTGATCTTTTTCGTATGGCTTGGCTTATTGAGGAACTGATCGTCAGCGAGCATTCGTTCCAGACGTTTGGCCCTTCCCCTTGCAGTGCCCCGCATACCTTCCTGATCCTTGTTCCTGGCAATAAAGTCGCGGGTTCGCTCAACCATTGCCATTTTGCTTTGAAATTCGCGAAGCTGCTGGGTACCGATTATCTCTTTGTTTGTGACAAATTCGGAATAATTTCCCTTCCAGACCGTTGCTTTACCTCCTTCGATCTCGACTATCTTTGCCGCGATGCTGTCAAGCAGATACCTGTCATGGCTGATCACTATTGCGGCCCCGTCAAAAGCTCTGAGATATTTTTCCAGCCAGACCGTCCCCTGCAGATCCAGATGGTTGGTAGGTTCGTCCAGCAAAAGAATGTCAACGTTCGTCAGTAATACTTTCGCAAGGCCCAGCCTTGATAACTGACCGCCGCTAAGGGCCGATGTTTTTGTATGGAGAAACTGCTGATCGAAGCCCACGCCTGCCAGTATAGTGTTTACGCGGGCTTCGTAAGTGTATCCACCATTCATTTCAAAGGCGTGACTGAGCCTGTCGAACTCTTTCATGGTCTCAGCAAGCGCATTTCCGCTTAGACTGCCCATTTTCTCACTTATATGCTCGATCTTTGTCTGGGTTGTCAATAGATCGTCCAGGCCGGAGTGCATTTCCTCGATGATCGTTTTTTCGCCGTCAAAAGCCGGTTCCTGGGGCAAATAACCGATGCTCAGATTTCTGCGCTTGATGACCTTGCCAGTATCAGGCTCTTCCTGATCAAGGATCATTTTCAGCAGAGTAGTCTTGCCCGAACCGTTAGAGCCGATCAAACCGACCTTTTCGCCAGGATAGAACTGAACGCTGAGCGAATCAAAAAGCATACCCTGATCGAATGATTTATTTATGTCTGTAAATTTAATTATTGGCATATATGTCTATTATTTCATTACTTACAATTGATCTTTAACATGTTTTCGGCAACTTTTCTGATGCGGTCCTTCAGTGCCTTCGGCTTGATTACCTCGACCTGATCGCCGTATCCGAGTATCCACCAGCTTATCTCGCCAATGCCGTCAACCCTGAACTCAATGGTTGCCGACCCGTCCTCATTACGGGTTACAAGCTGGTTTCTGTGCCACAGCACCTCCGAGACATTGTGTGCCACCTTAGCTGTAAACCTCAACTCAACATTGTATATTCTTCCTTCGGGTATCATCGACCATGCCTGACCAAGATAATCACCAATGTCGAATTTCTTTTCCTGTATGAAACATTTTTTCAGTGTGACGATCTTTTTGATCCGGTTGAGTTTAAACGTGCGTATCTCTTTGTGAAGTGAAGAGTTACCAGTAATATACCATGCGCGGTTGTTATAGAAAATATGATATGGATCAAGCGTCAAAGAGATCATCCCGCCGTCATACAGGGAAAAATAGTCTATTTTGATCTTCCTCTTATGCCGAATCGCCAATTGCAGCGCAGAAAAGATATTGTCAAGCTGCTCCATCGGTGCATGTGAGTCCGGCCGTATCGTGATGTTGTCAAGGGTCGCATCACAGTAGCTTCGGATCTCATCGGGCAGGTTGTTCTCGATCTTTATCCCAGCAAGCAAAGCGGAGTTTTTAAATGGTAAAGACAGGCCAGAGCGGCCTTTATGAACGAGCATCAGCAGGCTAAGCGCCTCCTGAAGATTCAGATCGATCGACGGCAGAAAGTATTCGGGATCGATCCTGTAGCCGCCTGATTGAGCATTGAAATTAAAAGGGATCCCGATAGATTCAAGCTCTTTGAGGTCACGAAAGATCGTTCGTCTGCAAACCCCCGTCTGTTCGGCAAGTTCGTCAGCAGAGTAGTTCTGTCCTGATTGCAGAGTCGTTAAAATTTTCACTATTCTGCTGATTCTGGCCGATTTCATGTTTTGTTCCGTATAGATATTGGTTAGGTAAACGCTGCCCCGAGAATTATAAGGTTAATCAGCCTACTGTCAACAGAGGGCGTGGTTTATATGCTTTTTTTGCGTTGACAAGCGATGCGGTAACCTGTAGAATCATCTGAACGCTCATGGCATTTTGTGAGACGCTGATAATAATTAGAAGGTTTTTGAGGCTCAAATGAAAAAAACTATATCAAATTATACTAGGTTGGTTCTGTGTCTTTGCGTCGCAATACTTGCGTTATCATGCCTTACCGGCTGCCAGGCTGGTGCCGGCGAGACCAGAGCGGAAGTGAACAGAAGGCACGGCCGTGTCTTCAACACCGGCATGCTCAGAATTCAGGATGATGTCGATTCCTTATTTCTGCTGGACAGGCCGACCAGACTTTCTGATAAATATGTAAGATAGTAATTGCTTGTTTACATCAAAGTGACTCTAAGCATTACAAGTATGCGCAGAGGTGGACACATGGGACAGGAGTTTGATCTTTGAACACGATTCTTGAGCACCTGTATCAGATTTCTATGCCTGATAAATTCAGGGTTCTTGTCGAGCTTCTGATCATTGGATTTGTTGTCTACTGGGCCATGAGTTTTCTTGAGGGGACGCGAGGGGAAAGGTTATTCAGAGGAGTTATCTTCATCATCGTTGCCGGTTCGATCATTCTCCAGGTCGTTGTTAAGGGTTTACAGCTTGAACGCCTTGCCTATCTGTATATAGGAATTGCCCCGATAGTTTTCTTAATTGTTGCCATTGCATTTCAGCCCGAGATAAGGCGGGCGCTGATCCGGATCGGACAGGCAGGTTTTCTTTCCAGTTCACCTCAACAACTCTCCAGAAGCGTCGAAGAGATCGTCAGCGCAATAACACAGCTTGCAGCGACCCGTACCGGGGCTATAATGGTTATCGAACAGCAGGTCGGACTTGGGGAGTTTATAGATACAGGAGTTAAGATCGATTCGAAAGTCTCCGCGGACCTGATCAAGACCATCTTCTACCCGGGTACTGCTCTTCATGATATGGCGATTATCGTAAGGGGAGACAGGATCGTCGCGGCAAGGGTGCAGCTTCCACTTGCAGATGCTGCCATTGAGGTCGCAGGCAGACAGATCGGATCAAGACACAGAGCGGCAATTGGAGTAACTACAGGATCAGATGCGATAGTAATAGTGGTCAGCGAAGAAACAGGAGTGATCTCGCTGGCGATCAATGGCAATCTCATACGAAATATTTCCGAAGAACAGTTAAGGCGGCACCTTACTACTGCGGTAGTTGACACAACCCCGCTAGTTGAAAAAATGCAGGATAAACAAAAAGAACGTTCGACCGATGATGTATAAAATATTCTTTGAGTAGCTGATGAGAAACAGGATTAGAAAATTATTAATAGTTGTTTTTTTGACCTTATTCATTTGGGTGTGGGCTTACAATACGCTTGAAGAGAGTACGCAGCATTTAGTTGCTTTAACTACCGCTCGTTCTGCAAATCCGGAAAAACTTGTAAGTTTTGAAGGTGCAGATTTGTCTGTCAACATCGAAATTAATATTACAGGGCCTGCATCCAAAGTCACTGAGCTGAGAAAGGATATCGATAACAACGCAAAACAACTGCAATACACTTTTAATGTGGTTGATGATAAAAAGTATTTGTCATCTGATAACATGCTCGATATTACCGAGTTTATAAAAGACAGAGCCAAAGCCGACCTGCCTGGGTTCACTATAGAATCAGCAAGCCCGTCCACGATAAAAGTGCTGATTGAAGAGCTTGTACCAAGAACGGTGGATGTAATTGTGGTCGATGAAAATGATTTTCCGATTGAAGCTGATTCCATCACCCCGAGATCGGTCCAGATTTATGTACCTAAGGACACCGCCGATACGCTTAAGGCAAGAGTAAGACTCACAAAAGAACAGATCGCAAAAGCACGCACGGCACCGATCACTGAAACT
>DAOWHR010000432.1 GCA_030641315.1 Anaerohalosphaeraceae bacterium
AATATCAATAATTTCCAATCCAAACATTTGCTAATCCTTTTTTGCTTATCTAAGTCAGCTTGTCTGACAATTTTTTGGATACACTCCAAATTCTCTAAATGCCCTGCACATCGCAGCGGTGTTTTCAGGCCTGTGTTCGACCGCTTCCGGCGTTGTATAAGCCATGCTTACCAAGCCGCCGTTATGACTTCCCAGTGTGGCGATCATCTTCTTTACGTATTCCTCTACATCACTTTCAGTTCCTCTTACCATAGCATCCTGAATATCGACCGGCGACCAGAAAGCGATCTTGCCGCCAACTTTTTCACTCAGATTCTCAAGACCCATATTCTCCTGCTGGTCCATCTGTATGACGTTAAGTCCCGCATCGATCAGCCTTGGCAGCAGATCGATAATGTAACCGCAACTGTGCAGCCATACATCCATGCCGAGTTCGTGAGCAAGTGCCCAGTTTTTTCTGTAATGGGGCAGGAAGAATTCCTCGATAAGGTCTTCGCTAACCATCAGGCTGTCCTGCAGGCCCCAATCGTCATATCCCATCACGCCGTCACACCCAAGATCAGCGAGCAGGCGTATTGACTGCCG
Source organism: Anaerohalosphaeraceae bacterium (assembly GCA_030641315.1). Classification (GTDB taxonomy): domain Bacteria; phylum Planctomycetota; class Phycisphaerae; order Sedimentisphaerales; family Anaerohalosphaeraceae; genus DAOWHR01. Next base: position 586 of record DAOWHR010000432.1, read on the forward strand.
CTGATTTTCAGCGAAACGGGATATCAAAGCCTTCAGATGGTCAGCGTTCTCGTAATAGTCCATGAACATGTTATGCAACCCGCGAATGTTGTGCGTGCCTTCATTGAGCGAAGAAAAACCCATCACACCCAGCGCATATTTCGGATTGGCGGAAACATTATTGTCTATGATCATCTTTTTTCGGACCTGATAATACAGTGGGTTGTTCAGGTCAGGAAATTGGTATTCGCTTTGCTTTGTAATATCTTCGATCGCATACCTTTTAGCCTGGCCCATATTCCCTTCCTGACCAAGGCCGCGCTCCCATGTCACGCCCCAGCAATCAATCCTTCGCTCAATATTACCAACAACTGTCCATGGCTGCTTGTCAGGAAGTAATTTCTCACCGGCTTCGGCTCCTGTCCAGGGCGCAATCCACAAAACATCATTCTCTTCTCCGTCAGGCAGGTAATGCGGAACCCGATCCGGGCACTGAAAATGTATCGCTTTTTGTACTCGCTCTCTATGAGTAATCATATAATTTCTCTCACAATAATAATTATTTATTCAGGAATCATTCTCCTGTATAATCAGGATTCGTCACAGGTAATTTTGCACCGACTTGTTCAAAATGTACCATTAATAAATCATGTAATTGCTTCACTTTCTCAGGATGCAGGGTTGCCATGTCGTTCTTTTCAGAAATATCTGTGGCTAGGTCGTACAACTCATGCTTTTCTGCATCGTAAAAATAGATCAGTTTCCATCTGCCGCTGCGGACAATACTGTATGGCACTCTGCGAATGACTCCATCAGCAGAACGAGCGAAATGCGGATAATGCCAAAATATCGCCTTACGATCGATGGCCCCGCTTTCTGTCAATACGGGCATAAGAGAAGTACCGTCAAGAGGTTTATCTGAAGACGTCCTGCACTTTACAGCTTCACAGATCGTGGGCAAACAATCCATGCTGATAACAGGGACAGAGCTTACCGTTGCAGGGGGCACCTTACCCGGCCAGCGAACGATCATCGGAACACGAATACCGCCTTCGTAAGCATGCCCTTTGCCGCCTCGAAGCGGCTCATTGGCAGTTATTCCATTACGAACATAACCACCGTTATCGCTTGTAAAAATTATCAGGGTATTTTCGGCTAATTTTAACTCATCCAGTGTGCCCATGATCTGCCCGACGGCCTGGTCCATAGCCTCGACCATCGCGGCGTATTCTGCATTTTTCTGCGGCCCTGTCGGTTTGATATTATTGTATTTGTCCACAAGGTCCTTACGTCCCTGAATTGGTGTATGGACCGTGTAATGAGACATATAAAGGAAGAAAGGATCATTGCGATGCTGCTGGATAAAAACGCAGGCCTCATCGGCGAGCCTATCTGACAGATATTCTCCATCTTTACGAGGCTTGAGCGTCGGAATCCCACCCACCTCTTCATTTTGATACGGATCATAATACGATGGCGGCTGGCCCATATCAAATCCGCCAATGTTGTAATCAAATCCCTGGTTCTCAGGCATAAAACCTTCACCGCCGAGATGCCATTTGCCCACATGACAGGTTTTGTATCCATGCTGCTTGAGAATTTCGGGCAGGGTAATTTCCTCTTTAGGTAATCGAGGCTGATTTACAGGAAACAGAAGTTTACGACCCAGGTCAGCATAACCAGCAACCGTTTTGCTCAGAGGTGGTCGATGCTGTGCCCATACATCAGGCCTTATCCAATCAGTTATGCCCAATCTAGCTGGAGATTTGCCTGTCAGAATTGCTGCACGGGTTGGGCTGCACACGGCACATGCGGCATAGGCATCGGTAAACTTCATCCCCTGACTGCTCAGATTATCGATATTGGGAGTTTGGTAATATGTGCTGCCGTAACAACCAAGATCCAGCCAGCCAAGATCGTCTACCAGAATCAATACCACATTGGGCCTCGATCTGATACCCTCACGCGTTTTTGCATCGAAGCCAGCACAAGACGAAAGCATCATTGTCATTAATCCCGCCCCGGCTGCTTTTAGAAAATCACGCCGAGTAGTTTTATTATCATTTTCCATATTTGCTTTCTGGCATTTCAATGATCTATCTCCTTGTACTCTTGCCATGCATCACGAAACCAGCAAATAGTCTTATAAGGTGTATCTATTGCTGTATTGCAGCTTGCCGAGAGAATGAATCTGTTTCGATACGGCAGCATTTGTCTGAATAACTGCTGAACATAGTCAAACACTTTCTGACGGGAAGTCAACTCTTTTGTTTCGGCGGCACTTATCCCGCCGGTAAGGATGAACTTGTCGCCTGTCATTTGCATCGCTTCGGCAAGGCTAACATCGCCAAGGGGCGGATAAGCGATACCCTCCAGGCCATCAACGCCAAGCGATGCGATCAGTTTCAGATTATCCTTCTGCTGTCCGCACGCGTGAATGAAGAAATGACCATCATACTCATGGCATATCCTTGAGGCCTTTTCATAGAACGAAGCACTGTACTTTTCGACGTATTGCGGCGGATGGAACATCGTATCCAGATTATCCATCGCCATCATTACCTTAACGCCTGCCCTTGCCATCTGCAAAGCAAGGTCCAACTGGACCTGTTCGTGAATTTTAACGAGATCGTCAACCAGTTCAGACTGATCCATAATGAGATAAGTCGTATTGACCGGGCCAAGCAGCAGGTGCAGCATCTTGAGCGGGCTGTAGAGTTCGCCTGCGACAACAACACCCCGTGAACCGACTTGCCGCTGTATTGTCTGGAACTTATCAGACAGAAACTCCCAGCGGCGACCATGGACGAAATCCACTAACAGTTTCTGCTGCTCAACATAATCATCTATGAGAAACTTCTGCTGGACAACCGTTGATTCATTAAACACATATCGCAATTCTTCTTTTAGTTCACCGTTAGAATTACTATATGTTTTCGTCGTGATCGTGTCGTTGCCCTGTTTTTCAGCGGCAACTGTAACCTCTGCATTTTCAAACACTTCACGGCAAAGCCCGCCGAACCAATATTCGTTCTGGTTTGAATATATGTTCCTGCTGAATACATCCAGACCAAGATTCCCGATCATATCAAGTTGGCTTTGGCAATTAGCGATTTCCTCTGGCAAGGTTCCATGATTGCTGTGGTGCGCAAACCACTGCCAATAATTCGGGGCATAAACAAACTGCCCCGGATCGGTTCGATTTAAAATATCAATAATTGAAGTCGTTTTATTCATTTCACTAATTTTTATAAGCTGAATATAATAAATTATCAGAGCCGGTTGCTTAGCGTTTAATTTTCAAAAGTATGTTATTACAACAGTAAAGAGTAAAGCCACAGGTTAAGTTAACCATGTCCTCACGCTGCCTTTCATTAGTTAATTGTTTCACAACACAACTGCCCCTTTACCATCTTTAAAGTATAACTATGCTCACGCCGCGAAGAAAGATCGACGATATTTTTGTGATATCGAATTCTGCAGGGACGACCAAGTTGAGAGCATACCTTAGCTTTTGTCAATTTACCGTCTTGCCATTCGAGATCAATTATGAACCCGCCACGGGCGCGCAAACCGGTCACTTTTCCGTCAAGCCAGGCTTTTGGCAAAGCTGGAAGAAGATGAATTTCGTAACCGTTTTTCCAATTGCCCATATGGCTCTGCAAGAGCATTTCTGACACTGCCGCTGTAAAACCGAAATTGCTGTCAATCTGAAACGGTGAGTGGCATGTCAGCAAATTGTCATATGTACCTCCCCCACCGCTATAAGAGATGTTAGAATCACGGCATCGCTTAATAAGTTGAGTAAAGGCATCATGGGCAATTTCCGGCTTATGCAATCTCGCCCAGCAAGCAATTTGCCAGGCAGCACCCCAACCGGTAGAGCCTTTTTTTCCGCGTGTATCCAGCGTCTTTTCTGCGGCTTCCACCCAGGCAGCCGTTGTGTCGGGATGGATCATCCTGCCCGGATATAAAGCATACAGATGCGATAGATGCCGATGTTGCGGATCCTGCGGTGGCCAGTCTTCGATCCACTCCTGAATTTCGCCGTTTGAACGTATCTTCACAGGTTGCGATAGATGCTTTAGATGTACCTTGAGCTTATCCACCAACTCAGCATCCACCTCCATAATACCGGCAGCTTCAATAGTATCCTCAAAAAGTCCGTACACAATCTGCTGGTCGATAGCAGAACCCGCACAGTGTCGGTAGAACTTGCCGTCGGTATATCGGAAATTGATTTCCGGCGAAAGACTCGGCGCTACAGCCAACGTTCCATCTTTGTATTCAACCAGTAGATCACTATAGAACGCACAGGCCTCTTTCATAAATGGATAAGCGAGATCTCGAAGATATTCCCTATCTCCGGTAAATAAGAAATGATCGTACAAGTTCTGCGATAACCAGCCGGCAGCGCCCGGCCACAGCCATCGCGGCCCTGCATAGCCCCACGGATTGGAGTATATGCTGACATAAAAACCCTCGGCACCAAAGTAGTCCTTCGCAGTTTCCCTGCCTGGTTTCCTCAAGTGATCAACATAACGTGAAAATGGTTCGAAACATTCCGGCAGCGCAGTCGATCCCGTCAGCCAGTAGTTCATCTCAATATTAATGTCAGTGTGATAATCACAATCCCATGCCGGCTTTGTCGATGCGTTCCAGAGTCCCTGTAGATTTGCCGGCATAGTACCGGTACGCGACGAGGCGATCATTAAATATCTCCCAAAATTGAAGAGTATCGCCTCAAGTCCCGGATCGCCACCATTCTTCTTCTTTTCGCTATGGTTCAGGGTGTAGGCAATCAGACGCTGGTCCGTAGGCAGTGCTGCCCGGTCGATGGAAGTCGGCAATTCAAGACTGACTCTTCCGAATAAGGCCTGGTAATCCTCCAAATGCCTCTTGAGAAGCTGATCGTATTTTTCCTCTGAGGCCGCTTCAACCTGTCGGAGCGTCACGATCTCTGGATCATCTTTTCCAAGATAGTCCGGCCAGTTCATTACATAGTTGGTTTTCGCAGCCAACAACAGGACAACCGCATCAGCCTTTTCCACACGAATATCGTTTCCGTCAACCTTAAGATTACCCCCTTCAATCAGCACACGCAACCTTGAGGCGTATTGCATACCGCTGTCCGGCATTTTTCCTTTCAGCAAAATGTCGCGGCTATTCTCAACGCTAATCTGCCCTTTGCTGTGTGGCGTCGTTTTAGATATTCTTGCAGTTATTTGACCTGGCTGATCCGCCGTAATGCGAATCACCATCACCTGATCGGGACGACTAGCAAAATATTCCCGCTTATACTTCACCTCGCCGACTTGATAGGTTACATTTCCTACCGCACGGGAAATATCCAGGGACCGACAATAATTGGAAACCTCACCCTCCTGCCCAGCAAATTCAATGTAAAAATCACCGAAAGATTGATAAGCACCAAAACGTGCCCTCGGAAAAACACCTGCATTGCTTTGGACTGTATTCGCCCCGGGAATATCACCCTCGGCAAGGAGCTTCCTCATCTGTGGAATCGCCTCTTTCAGTGCAGGCAGTTCATCCTCCTGACAATTGGCACCGCTCCAGAGAGTATCTTCATTAAACTGAATACGCTCTCTAGCAACACCACCGAAAAACATCGCTCCGATACGTCCGTTACCGATGGGCAGTGCCTCCATCATCCATTCCTCAGCAGGTTGCCTATACCAGATATCCATTGCATTGGAAGATTGGTTGTCCGCATAAATCGGCCCTAAACTACTTAGAAGCATCGCCATAAACAGCATCCTAAAATACAGTCTGACATATCTCATATTAAAACTTTCCACATTACTTTTTAATAAACTTTACTGGATTAAAATCTTGTATTAATCAGAGATATTGTCATCTGAGCTGAATATCATTTTTTCTTGAGGTCGGCGTAGTATTAAGCTGCTGTAACTGGCCGTTTTTGTAAATACCTTCAACGACCGTTTTATCAGGGGCGTGGAGTTTGAATTCCACGTTCCATTTTTTCGGCCATGCTGGAAGGAGGAATATCTTTTCACCTTCGTATTGCAGCAGCATTCTCTGAAGTGCCGTCATAGCAACTGAGCCATGGTCCTGATCCGGCGTCCAGTCGTAGTTTGGCCCCCACATCGCATCGAATCGGTGTCTTGGGTCCTTGTGTGTAAAATTGTACGCAACCAGTTTGGCAGCTTCATCGGCCAGACCTAAAAATGCGGCCTGGATAGCGTTTTGCTGCCAACCGCCACTGTTTTTGTGTGTGCGGCGGGCAAACGTACGGCGAGCAATTTCAATATCGTCCTTGCCCACGCCGTATGTTCTGTATGGAAAGACCGCATACATCTCCGGGTTTTCAACATTTTGCTTCTCGCTGAACTTATGCGCAGGTGACAACACTTTTTTGCCTTCAATTTCCCGTATCGGCACTTCGGGAAGTTCCGAGATAAGGCGTTTCCATTGATTTGATCGCTCCGACGAAACCATCGAGTCAGGCAGCGAAAGAAGCCCCTGACACACCTTTGCTATCCCGACGATCTCGACCAGTGGATTGACCGCTTTTCGATATGTCTCCAACGCCATGGCTGGTTCAAAATGTATTTTTCCGCTGGCGTCCCTGTCCCAGTGCTGATCGTAGAATGTAATAATATCCTGAGCGAACGGCAAAAGTATCTCTTTTGCGAACTCTTTATCCTGGGTATGGCTGTAGTAATCGAGCATCATCAGTGAAAGCTCAAGGCCGCTTTGCCAGTAGTAACGGATATATAGATTTTCCGTCAGACCGTCAGGCATGTTTTTACGATCACGTCCATAGTTGCCGTCAACATACGTGCCCCAAAAATACATAGTCTCCGGGATAAACGCTCCGTCATGGCCGTAGTACTTCCTTGTCGCGGCCCTGCGAATGGGCAGCACACTATGGTACTGCTTAAACAGCGGCGTCATGAGGTCATAATCGCCGCAGGTAAGCATGGACCAGTATGGAAGCCTGGTATTCTGCCACCAGTATGGGCCGCCCCACTGACGAAAGTCCGCATCGTACCCTTTGAATTTATCTTTGTACTTCTTTGTGTCAACATTAAATATCGAGCCGTTAAACTTGATCGGGGAATTCCCCCTGCCGCTGCACGCATTCATCCATCGCTGCAGTATATAGCCGCGAGTAATTTTCTCGGTGATAGCCTTATCATTCATATCCGCGGACGATACATGGATATAGCTGCGATCCCAGAAATCTTTCCACCAGTTTTGATGCTCCTTTATCCGCTTATCGTAAGACACCGAACCGATCCGTGAGGCGTTCGTTTTAACCTGAGCAATCCAATCTTTAGGACTATAGGTCTGTGCGGTAAGAGGATAGATAGAAATCGTACATTCTCTCTGAGGTTTTTTACTTTGAAGAACGGTCTTTGTCTGGTTTACCAGGCCTTGCCCTTCTATCAATGCGCCGAAGGTTCTGTTCATCAGAGGATCCTTCAGTTTTGAGGCTATACCGCCCAATGCCTGAAGTTCGAGATTGGCCTTCCAGATTGACCGTTCGTTTCTGTGATACCAGACGACAGCGTTCGTTTGGCCCGCGACAATTGTATCTGGCTCAACAAAGATCGGCTTTGCTCCATTGCCATGCAGTCCATACGCCGAATGCGTCTCTGCCCCTTTAAGCTGCCGCCGTTTTGTTCGCCACGGCTCAAAGACAACTTTTATCTCAACTGGCGTTTTACTTTTCATGTCAATATTCACTGCCGGATTATTGGCATCGACCCAGACGATCAGCTTTGTGCCACTGCCCTTTTGGCTCGACTCGATGACAACCTGACCGTCTTTGACAGACAGTTCCTGAGAAAAAGACGACCCGCCGACAAACGGATTCGGCGACAGCGAAACCCTGACCTTACCAAGTTTTAATAATCTGCAGTTTTCACTCCAGGCATCTGTCTTGGACAGATAGAAAACCAGATCGCCGTTCTGCTCGGTCCAAACATTCAGCCCGATATCGCCATTGCCGATCGGCATGGAATCGAGCGATGAACTGCCCAAAGTATCCCAGATGAGGCTGTATGGGTCAAAAACACTTTCGTAGGGCTTTTCAAGGCCAATTCTTCCGGCCTTTTTACCAGATATTTTCTTCAGTTTAATATAATTGATCCGTGTCAGCCCGGCACCGTGGGCGTTGTTGTTTGAGGAAAGAGTCAGCTTGCCGTCTTTGACCTCAACAGCCTTTACGATCTTTCTAAAAGCATTGGCATCAAGCTTTTCATTTTCAACAAATGTTACACTTTCGACGAATAGGTCAACATCACTGCTATTAAATTCTGAGTCGCCAAGAGTTACTTCAACCTGATAGAATCCGTTGGCAACAGCGGCCTGCCATTGAACGCCTGCGTTAAAATGCACCAGGCTGTCAAGAATGGAATCGGAATTTTTGCCGCGTACTCTTGCGGCCGATGTATTATCCCTTATCCAGCCGTACGCATAGCCATCTTGGGAAACCGAAAACGCCTGCCCTGAATCTTTCAGCCATCCGCCAGGAGTTTGCATATCCGCTGTCTGAAAGTTGATCTGAACATTTTCGGGCATCTTCACTTCTGAAAGGTCGACCTTTTTGGCAAATCCTGTCCGCTCGGGTAATTTGTTTCGCCAGCGGTCCGTGTACAGGCCCATACTCGAAAACGGAACCGGTTTAAAGTCCGGAATTTGCTTAAACACTGGCGAATCTTCTTTTAGCGTAAAATCACCCTCAGACATGCTGACAAAGCCCGGATCGTAATTTGTCAACCAGTTGTCTTTGATCGGTCCCCACTCGGCACGTCCGCTGGTTACTTTGCCGCAGTTTACCAGCAGGTTCCGTTCGATCGGATTGGCTGGGACTGCGGGGGTATCATTCCAGTACTTCGCCAGTTGTGGGTATCGCTCACTATACGGCGGCTTTGTGATGTCGACAGCTTCAAGTATACGTTGCTCAAACATGCCGCCCTTATTGAGATTATTCTTTGCCCAGCCCTGTCCGCGATTGCCCATCTGAACACAGTTACCGCTGTTTATGAAAATATTGTTGCTGGTAACATTATACTTACCTCCGCCGATAAGGAACGCCGCTCTTTTACCTGCATTATAGAAAACATTACCAACTGCCTGGGTGCCGCATGCCATATCATCATAATAAATGCACCACGTTGCGTGCGTCTGTGGTGTTCGACCGATGTGGTGGAAGAAGTTGTAGCGAATGATGTTGCCGAATTCCGACGGGTCGCGCCCCATGTACCAGGCGCCCATGTCATCGCCGTCCAGCATGACATCATGCACATTATTGTATTCAAAAATATGATCGTTGCCGTGAACATAAAACGCACACGCAGGTGCTGAATGGATATTGCAGTGTTCGACACGGTTGCCCACACCATCAACATTAACACCGGCCTTGTAACTGCGACCCAGTCGGTTGTAATCGTAAATATCACAGTTTCTGACAAAGTTACCGGCTGGGATAAGCGTCGCCCTGTCACCGCCGCCCAGATGCACCGCACCGGCGCCGATATTATAAATATCGCAGCTGACTATCCCGTGATCCTTGCCGCCCTTGCGGTCAAACACGGTGTTTTTGTAAATATGTTCGTGCCAACTGCCAAGCCGCCTGGAAGCCGGTGCCGCTGTACCCTCGTGAGCATAGTTGTCAAGGTCCTCTGTTCCTTGTCCAATACAGGCCGCAACCATACCCATATTCCGCAATGTACATCCGTTAATCCTGCAACCCTCCCCGCGTTCGATATAAACACCCATGCCGCGTGTGCACTCAAAAATAATGCCCTCGAAGTAGACATGGCTTGCTCCTTCCAACGCCACCATAGGAACTTCGAGAATAGACACCCGAATATCAGACTTCTCCGGATCGAAAGACTCAGGCGGATAAAAATACAGCACACCGTTTTTTGGATCACAATAGTATTCGCCCGGCTGATCTATCTCTTCAAGCAGATTCAATGCAAACCAGCGATTCCATGCTCTTCCGCTCTTAAATCCGTACATGTGGGGCTGCACTGTTTCGATGGTCGTGTTTTCAAGATCGAAATGCTTGACGTTTACCGTATCATCGGCATAGCCATTGTTGAAAAAGCCGCTAAGCCAAACATCGTCAGCCTGTTTCCAATGTTGCGGTCGGTCTGTATCATAATGAAATTTTCCGCCTCTATCGGTGAAATCGCCGTTGCGCGGGACAGATCCTTTATCCAAAACCTTTCCAATAGGCACACGAGGCTGCCCCGGATTGGGCCATTGGGCCAGCCGCATTGCATCGTCATCGACAAACAACTCGATATGAGCCGGGATATACGGACGACGGAACCCACGCGGTCGAAGCTTGCCGTAATCGTTAATCCCAATCGATTTCAGGTCCACCTGTACTATCTTTTTACGAGCTGACGTATCGATGATTCGTTCCAGTACCCTGCGATCCAGGACAGGCTTAACAGCCGAAGCAGATATTTGCCTGCCGCCCAGTATTGTCACTTCCTCACCGGGAAATGCACGCCAGATCACTGGTGTATTGACCGAACCGGAATCACGTTCATCCAGTTCAAAGGTAAGACTGCGTTCATATACACCGCCCCGAATATAGATAATTGATGCTCTATCCTTTAACTTTGCTTTTCGCACTGCATTACGGGCTTTTTCCAATGTTTTAAACGGCAACTGTTTTGTCCCGTCACTGGTATCGTCACCCTTAACAGAAACATAAAATACCGGCATGTCTGATTTGGTCGAAGCTAATGCGGCATTAATATATTGACTGATCTGCTGGGCCATTAACTGATACCCCTGCCCGTTCCAGTGATACTTGTCACCCCGAGCCATCTTGAGCTTATCACTCATCAAACCATACAGATCGTTAACAGCGATGCCGTACCCGCCCATTACTTCATCGCAAATCTTATTACGATTATCGATAGTAGTGTTATGTATCGGATCAAGCTCGGTCGGCTTACCTTTGACAGTGATCTGCGTAGTACTGCCCCATATCAGCTTGACAGTTTCGCTGTGTGACCGCAACGTCTCGATATATGCATGCATCAAAGGTTCGTACTGACCTTCGGGAATCCTTCCCGGAGTCCAGCCATGCAGACCGATATTAAAATGTATCACATCATAAGGCCCCTGCTCCATTACCTTTTGCAGATCGTGATGCAGTTCAAGGCTGTTTAAATGTAAAGGCGTCAGCCACACATCGACATCCGCTTTGCCATTAAGCAGAGCCGCGACATTACCCCGATAACCGTTCATTATCGAATCGCCGATCAGCAGTACACGAGGCAGCTTACTGTCGTTTTTCGCACAAGGATAAAATCGCCACGGCCCGCCGTCACTATGCAGACCAAGATCATTATCGCCTGACTGAGCTGCCATACTAACCGCACAGCCGGAGATCATAACCCAAAAAACAACTAACCACAAAACGCTCTCAACTGACTTTATAAAATGTCTTTTACTCATGACTTAGTCATTTTCCTTTCAGTCTTATGATAATAGCTTGATGATGGTATTTCCTGTTTCTTAATTCCAGGGCCTTCATAAGAAACTTCCAGCTTGCATGAACCCTTGTGTTGAAAATAGAGAATTTGAATCGGATAGAAGCCCTTGGTCAATTGAGTACTCCCGCTTTTTTCTATTGCTTTATCACGCATACCATTATTATCAACTATGACATTATTATCAACAATAAAACGGCTGCCATCATCACTGTTTAAGTAAATAGTGTATAAGCCTTCCTGGTTGATCTGCAAAAGACCTTCATATATTAATCCACAAAGTTCTTTTTGCTGTAAAGGCTCGAGGGTAACATTCCCTGCAACTCCCTTTGCAACAGGCTCCATTACCGTCAGGTCAGGAAGTTCGCACCATTGGTCGCCAACGGTAGCTAAATGCCCATGATAATATCGCCAGGACAAACCTGGATCAATATCGTCTGCATCGATCACCGTTGGCTTGACCTTCCTGAAAGATTCAGTCAAAACAGGTTTAATCTGCAACCAGTTTACTCGTGTTAATTCTGAACCATGAGGAACTTTGACAGAACTCATGGTCAATCTTCCATCTCTAACGAAAACTCGTCTGGTAACGATCTCAAATTCACCAGCATCAATGTTAAGCCCATTGCACAACTCAACATCCTCTATCCACAGCTTCTGACTTGAGCAGTTATATTGAGCGTCACCAAGACATACCGTAACATCGTATATCCCGTTGTCCAGAGATATTTGCCAAAAGCTATCCTTGTCCTGCGAAAAATGAACCAACGTATCCATCACAGCATTTGCATGGATACCTCTTTTACGAGATGCACTTTTATTATCGAGATTCCAGCCATAAGTTCGGCCATTCTCTTTTTTGTCATAAATGCCTCCACAGTCACTTAGATAGCCCTTGACATCTTCAGTGTTGGCTGGCTGAAAGTTCACATTTATCGCATGGCCATCTAATCGGATACAAGTAAATGTTCGCGTTATTTCTTTTCCATTTGGTTGGCCTGCCAAAAATGGCTGAGCACGTAAAACAGCAGAATCATTCAATACCAAAGGACCTTTATATCGGTCAGTATTAACTGTGGGGAATGATCCATCCAATGTATAATAAATGGCGTCAAAAGAACCAAACCCTTTAATTGTTACTGTCGCGATATCGATAAAAATATCCTTAGGGCCTTGTATGTCCAGCAGTACCTGATGTATAATCGGCAAATTTATCTTGGGATCAGTTAGCCATCCGCCTTGGTTTTCAACTTCTGAGATTATCTCCTGATACAACTTTTTGAACGGTTCAGGATTTTTCGCATCCGCACGATGATTATCCCGAAATGTCAAATATGACTCACGGCCATCTTCCGGTGCAGGCACCGCACCGCGTGTGGTACCGTAGAATGGCTTATCATTCAGAACCTTGCCATCAATCCAGACAACATTGCCTTCCTGAGTGAAATAGTTCACATGGGCATCATCAAGAGCCAGGATCGTTGACTTTGGCATGCCTTTGGACTTATACACCAGATTTTTTCGCCAGACATTATAATCACCGATCTGCGGGCAGCTATACATCGCCCCGCCTTCCATGCCCCACCACTGCGGCTCGATGATCATGTTGTGCGATATGATGTTATTTCGCAGATAAAAATAAGGCAGAACATTTCGCATGGTAAATGTCCCTGCCCCTTTAACAAATCTATCAAAGGAACCTTCGGGAAGTTCATTCCATCGTATCGAGTATATCTGACCATACTCACCAAAAGAATTATGATTGCCCTGCGAAATATTACGCCAACGATTCATGTCAGAAGGACGAATGCCCGAAAACTGCACAGCGGCATAGGTTGTTCGCATGATACAGTTTCCTGTAATATTGTTATCGCCGGATTGATAAAGCTCAACACCACCAGCATGAACATATCCAGCCAGACCGACATCGTGAATAACATTATTGGTAACAATATTATGGTGATTCACATCCAGCGTCCCGGGGCCATAGCCGCAAAGATAAATTCCGCCAGAACCGGTATTACCGATTTCATTTCTTTTTAACTGAATCCGCTGAGCATGATGCCTCAGGGTAATCCCAAAACTGCCAACATCCAGAACCTTACAATCTTCAATGACACAATCCTGAGTACCTTCAAGAACGATCGCCGCATCTGGGTTAGCAAAGTTTCGAATTGTCCAGTTCGCAGGCCACTGGTCTTCAGCCAGACGATCAGCATGCTTAAACGTTAGGCCCTTAACAGTAATATGATGAACAAAATCGTCCGGCCTGTCGGGATATTTATTTGCACTATTATTGGGGTATCTTGGCTGAACATAACGCTCCGGCAGGGTTCCTTTATGCGATGCGTCTTTGCCGGTGCCCCAGGCACTTCCCTCATCGTAGCCTTCAATCCGCACAAGATTTACAAGTTTAGTACCGATCATTTCGATATCTTTCATCGTGCCGCTCTCTGGCCAATAATACACCCTTGCGGCAGCCGTATCCACACACCACTCACCGGGTTGGTCCAGATATATCAGCGTATTTTCAATCCGTGCTGGCGAACCGATTCCGCCATAGCCGCCCTTGCCTTTACGCCCCTTAAAATAAGTACAGTTTTTACTGCAGCGCAAAGCAGAATTGCTTTTCTCATCTACATCACGCAGCACCGACACTTCCGAAGCATACTGCATTACCATATAAACAATTTCAGCATCGCCGTTACCAGGTACATGCTTTAATACATCAGGGTCAGCGAAAGTTATCCTTTGTCCCTTATCGGTATTAATCCCCCAATCCGAAATCTGAGGCCAATTACCATTATAATAATCATCATTGTTGGGATAACGCGAACGTATCTGACCTTTACCATTTACAAACAGATAATGCATTCTCCAACCTTTGGCGACTGGAGCATACCACAAATGTCCTTTTGCCTTCGGGCTGATATTAGGCAGCATCTCATTTAGTTTTTTCCAGCCTGTAATAATCCGCCCACCACTGAAAACAGGCTCTTCGCCAGGATACGCCACATAATTAACTGCACCACTTTCAGAGCCGGAATCGGCTGGGGTTAATACAAACGTATCCTTCAGAAAATATCTACCACCTCGAACCCAGACCTGCACAGGCTCAGTAAGAGGTCGCTGCAATTTCCTAACCGCATCCCGCGCAGCCTCTAGTGTCGCAAATGGTTTCTCTTTCGTACCTGAATTAGAATCATTGCCAGCAGGTGATACATAATATTCAACAGAAGCGTCAACACAAACGGTTATCAATAAATAAACCACACAGAGTAAAGTTATTTTCGTCCAATTCCTTTTCGCCATATTTATCACAACGGTACTCCTTTATATTTCCATTTGCAGGTAATGTTGAATTCCTTTGTATGTGTCATCCGCCTTGACAGTAATGCTTTTATCAAAATTCATCTGATCAACACAATTGACAGCAAACGGATATATCGGTATTTCACTTCCTTTGCGCAGAAAAACCGGGATCCGTTCCAGTGGTGAATGTACCTTCGGCAGCCATTGCTGACCGTCATAGTTTGTGCCGGTCCAGAAATCTATCCATTGGCCTTTCGGCAAATACACATCGCGAACGCCCTGTTCATTCATTACAGGCGCTACCAGGATATCATCACCGAAATAATACTGGTCATCAATATGGCGGCAAGTAACATCTTCAGGAT
>DAOWHR010000475.1 GCA_030641315.1 Anaerohalosphaeraceae bacterium
AGAAAGGAAAGTGTCATAGTCTTTGTTATCGAAGGCGACACCAATTTCGGCATTGAAGATCAAATTTTTGACATCAACCTCAGGCGGCATGTAGTCAAGGCATTTTCGGAAAGCTTCGAGGGCCTCTGCTGATTGATTATTTTGTAGGAAGAGAACTCCTTCACAATAGTTTGCATGTGCAACGATAAACTCGCTTTCGGGGACCAGATCAGCGGCTTTTCTCATATTTTCCGAAGCCATCTGAAGGTCATCTTGTAAAATATTATCAAATGAGGCTCTCATTGAGTTGTAGCCTTGGAAATATCTGAAGTTGAACACGAAGGCAAAAATAACTATGCATGCAAGAGCAAAGGCGGCAGCTTTGACCCATGTTGGGAACGGGTAGTTGTTGAAGAATTCAATGCATTGTGAGCATGCGGGCATTTTAGAAATTGTTGGCAGAGGGTTCTGGGCATTGTCGAAACCGCACTTTACGCAGATCGTAGGGTCCGCTTCAGTGGTGATCAGTTCGGCAGTTATGTCTTTGTTCTTTTCGAGTATAATATCTATGCAATCAAAACAAAAAGGTTCATCATCAATAAATGCAACGTCATTGAGCGGGAAGGACTGCTGGCATTTGCCGCAAGTAAGTGTTTTCATTGCTTTGGCCTCTTAAAGAAGGTTTATGTTAGTTATATTGTCGTCAAAACAGGGTAAATACTTTAATAGAGGTGCTATTGTCTGGTTTTTTAGGTGTTTGTGGTTTTGCTTTGTGTATTTGGATGTTCATTGGAGATTGAAAAGGTGTTTTTTAGTGCTGTTATGGTGGTAATTAGATGATCTGGTGAAGAATAATCTGAGTTTTATGCTATTTTTTTATATTTTTTGATTTTTTGTGGTTGCAGTTTTGCGGTTAGTGTATATACTCTGCGTTTTGCGATTGGAAAATATACGGGGAACGTATACACTTTTCCAGCGTTGATATTGGCCGGATGGTCAATTTTAGTCCTTTAAGGCGTATTTGTCGCTGAGTGAGGCAATAATAAACCGTTGCTTGAGTAATCGCTGCTGTAGCTCAGCTGGTAGAGCGCGTCCTTGGTAAGGACGAGGTCATGGGTTCAAATCCCATCAGCAGCCTGTTTTGGTATCGTCCGTATATGGGTCGGGAGAGCTGTTTTTCGATCAATAAAGTTGCGGTTTATTTTGACATAAGTTGTTTATTAAAAATTGTTTAGGCAAAGTTGACAAGAAAAAATTACGGAAACAGATAACTAGAGAAATCTGGAGGTTATTAACAATGGCTAAGGCAGTATTTGAAAGAACGAAACCACACGTAAATATTGGTACAATCGGTCATATTGACCATGGCAAGACAACTCTTACTGCGGCTATTACGATGCGTCTCGCGGTTAAGTTGGGCGGAAATGTCAAAAAGTTTGACGAGATCGATAACGCTCCTGAAGAGAAGGAACGTGGTATTACTATTAATACCGCTCATGTTGAGTATGAGACCGAAGAACGTCATTACGCTCATGTTGACTGCCCGGGTCACGCGGACTATGTCAAGAACATGATCACCGGTGCGGCTCAGATGGACGGTGCAATTCTTGTTGTAGCAGCGAGCGACGGTCCTATGCCCCAGACTCGTGAGCATATCCTGCTTGCCCGTCAGGTAAACGTACCTAAGATCGTTGTTTTCCTGAACAAGGTTGACCAGGTTGACGATCCTGAGCTTATCGAACTGGTAGAGATGGAACTCCGTGAGCTTCTTGACAAGTATGAATTCCCAGGCGATGAGATTCCGATCATTCAGGGTTCAGCACTTGCGGCTATGGAATGTGAAGGCGCAGACGATGAAGCATGTAAGTGCATCGATGAGCTGATGGCAGCAGTCGATGAGTACATTCCGATTCCGGAGCGCGCAGTCGATCTTGACTTCCTGATGCCTGTCGAGGACGTTTTCAGCATTAAGGGCCGTGGTACAGTTGGTACAGGCCGTATCGAGCGTGGTAAGTGTTCCATTGGTGATCAGGTTGAGGTTGTTGGTCTGTCTGAGGAAGTTCTCAAGACGACAGTTACAGGTGTTGAGATGTTTAATAAGACTCTTAACGATGGCCAGGCTGGTGACAACGTTGGTCTTCTGCTTCGTGGTGTTGAGAAATCAACTCTTGAGCGTGGGCAGGTTGTTGCAAAGCCAGGTTCAATTACACCTCATACCAAGTTTATCGCAGAAGTATACGTATTGAAGAAGGAAGAGGGCGGCAGACATACACCGTTCTTCTCAGGTTACAGACCTCAGTTCTTCTTCCGTACAACTGACGTAACAGGCGCAGTGAACAAGATCCAGAGCCGTGAAGGCAAGGAAGTTGAAATGTGCATGCCTGGCGACAATATTGAGATGGAAGTTGAGATCATCAGCAGCATCGCTATGGAAGACGGACTTCGCTTTGCAATTCGTGAAGGCGGCAGGACCGTTGGTGCTGGTGTTGTAACGAAGATCCTTGAGTAGTTAATGTATATAAAAAGGTGCCGCGGCGTGACGTCGCGGCGTCTTTTTTGCCCCTTTTTGGCTTTTTGCCGAGTTGGGGTAATTTGTGTTTGTAGAGACTTGTCCTGTATTGGCGGCTATGATTAGATACAGTTTTTCGGGACAGATATAAAGCGAGGTTGTAATGGCTAGATCAAATAAACGTGAGTATGTTTGGCTTGAATGTAAGGAGTGCGGCGACCGCAACTACCGTACCGAGGTGAACGTTCAGGGCGGAACACCGAAGATTGAGTTGCAGAAATTCTGCAAGCGTGAACGTAAGCGTACCACTCATAAGATAAGGCGTAAATAAAAGACACCCAGGTCAGTAGCTCAATTTGGTAGAGCGACGGTCTCCAAAACCGTAGGTTGGGGGTTCGAGTCCCTCCTGACCTGTTTTATATGGGCGATCCCGCTTTGCGATGAATGAGATGAGTATATGCAGGATTGATTCGAACTTAAGTTAGGACGACAGATATATGGAACTGAAGATATATAAGCGTGGTCAGGGGTATTATACAAGACTAATTACTGGTATTGCCAGTTTTACGATAGTCGCCATCGGCTGTTTTGTGTTGTTCAACCTGCTGGCTCTTAAGAATATGTGGATTCGTGCTTTTGTTCCTGCTGCGGTTTGTGCCGCTTTTGGCTTGCTGATCTTTTGGATAGTCAACAAGCCCAGTATAGCTGACTTTATGATAAGTGCCGAAGGTGAGGTCAAGAAAGTTAGCTGGTCAAGCCGTAAAGAAATAACAGCATCTACTATTGTGGTCATTGTCGTTGTTGTGTTTATGGCATTGCTTTTGTTTTCGGCAGACTGGATTTTTGTGTTCATCCTGCGAATCCTTTTGAATGTCTATTAGTATTTTGTGTTTATAACAAGATTTTGATTCAAATTAAATATCCATGCACGTTGTGAGATTAAATAAAGATTGATTTTCGGCGTGTTTGAGGAAATACGATATGGCAATGCAATGGTACGTATTACGGGTCGCTTCGAATAAAGAGATGCAGGTTCGCGATGCGCTTACGCGTAAGATGGAGATCGAAGGCGCTGCGGGTGTAGGGCGTATAGTCGTTCCTATTGAGCAGGTCAAGCGGATTCGTTCGGGCAAGCAGCGCGTTCACACCCGTAAGCTTTACCCCGGGTATGTTTTTATGGAGTTCGAGCCTAAGGAAGACGGTCATTGTCCCGACGATGCGTGGTACGTTATCAAGGAAACGATGGGTGTTGGCGACTTTATCGGTACGGATAATATTCCTACTTCTATGCGTGATACCGATGTTGCCAAAATGCTTAAAGAATATGATAAGCCTGAAGAAAGCCCGAATATTAAGGTCGAGTTTGAAAAGGGTGATGTCGTCAAGATCAACGAAGGCGCCTTCGAGAATTTCGAGGGTACAGTCGATTCGATCGATTCTGAGCGTGGTGTTGTAAGTGTTATCGTGACCATTTTCGGGCGCAGTACTCCGCTTGATATCGAGTACTGGCAGATAGAAAAGATATAATATTAGTTTATTAGAGTATTAGATTAGATTGTAGGACTGAAGAAGTCTGTGCGGTCTTTTTGTCGTTTAGTTTAACAAGAGTTAGTTGGCTTTCGTAATTGAGGTTTTGTAATGGCCAAAGAGATCAAAAGTAAAATTAAGTTGCAGGCACCGGGCGGCAGTGCTACTCCGGCTCCGCCTATC
>DAOWHR010000111.1 GCA_030641315.1 Anaerohalosphaeraceae bacterium
AAACCTTTTATCAGCAGTTCACGTCTGCACCCGAAGTTGAGTCTGACAAAGCCAGCCATCCCAAAATCCTTCCCGTCAGACAACCCCACACCGGCATCTTCGAAGAACTTCACAGGATCGTCAACATTGAGCCCCCTGCAATCGATCCACGCAAGATAAGTAGCCTCGACACGATCACTCTTGAGCGGGGCCATTCGATTATTGACATATTCATAAACAATATCACGGTTGTCACGCAGATATTCCAGCAGCTGCTTGTGCCACTCCTCAGAATCCCTGTAGGCACCCAGACACGCCGCAAATCCAAGTGCGTTAACATGAGGAACTATCCCAGCCGCTGCACATTTGAATTCACTCCGCAGAGACGCCTCAGGTATGATCGCAAACGAGCACCCCAGCCCGGGCACATTAAAAGTCTTGCTCGGTGCCATCAGCGTTACAGTCCTGCTGGCAACTTGATCGCTAAGCGTTGCTGTCGAAACAAACTCAGCATCGTCAAGCAGCAGTCCGTTATGTATCTCATCGGAACAGATAACGATATCGTTCGCCAAACACACATCGGCAAGCTCCGTCAGTTCCTGACGTCCAAAGATTCGCCCGACAGGATTGTGCGGACTGCACAACAGCAACAGCTTTGTCGCTGGAGTTATCGCTGCTTTAAACGCTTCGATGTCACAAGTATACCTGCCCTGTTTGCGAACCATCGGAACAGTCACAAGCTCTGCACCAACCAGCCCAGGCGCATCAAGAAAAGGCGGGTACACCGGCGTAAATGTAACTATCGAATCATCCTTTTGGGCATAGGCCCGGCACGCAACATTGATACCGCAAACCAGCCCGGGCAGCCAGACTATCCAGCCCGCTTCGATCGCCCAGTTGAATTTCTCACCGACATAGCCAACTATCGTTTCTGTCAATCCGTCAGGCGGCAAAGTATAACCGAACACGCCGTGATAGACCCGGCTCCTTAGAGCATTGAGGACCGCAGGGGAACATTCAAAATCCATATCCGCAACCCACATCGGGATTACATCGCCCTTGTAGTGATTCCACTTCAAACTGTCGGAATTGGCACGGTCAATTAACTTGTCAAAATCATATTCTGCGTACATATATTACTTCCCTGATCGGCGAGCGTAAACGAACACTATCACGACAGCTACCGCCAGTATGATTATCATTTCCTTTGGGCCGATCAGCACAACTGCCTGCATTTCAATAATTCTCCCGAAAACTTTAAGTCCAATACTCCGCAAGACTAGCAGGCATTTCCAGAATTGTCAACAGGTACGGATAAAGATTGCCACAATAACTCCGATGCATTATAATTTCCGAACAAAGCAAAACTTTCTCAACCGAAAGGTACTTTACGAATGAATAAAGGTGACAAAAGCAATAAGAGTATATGCGGCATACCCACTGCTGCCCACCCGAAAACCCTGAGCGACACAAAAACCGGTAAGGGCCTCTACTGGGCAGGCTTGCTGGGTATCACTCTCGCTGCAGGCATGGCTGTAGGGTTCCACGCAGCCGATCTTGGAGTAAGATGGCTGCCAACCATGATCGAGATAATTCTCGTAATATGCATGATTTCGTTGTGGGCCATGGTGTGCGGCCGTTTCATGCACGGCTCGGCAACTGTACAAACTGAAAAAGGCAGACGGCTCAGAAAAAGAGTCACAACCTGCATCGTCCTTCTTGCCCTGGCACTGACAGCAAGACTTGCCGTTTTCGCAACACAAAAACGCTGCGAACTTACATCCCTAAAACCAGCCGAGTTCAATATTACATTCCAGAACGACCTCCAGCAACTGCGTCAGTGCGACGAAGGCCTCGATAAATACCTGGACATCCTCGCCGAACTGAAAGAGCAGATCGGAACAGATCGCGTACTAAAAGCCGAAGAAGAAGATCTCGTCAGAAGCAGTTGGAGGGCGATCAGCGATTACACAGTCGCCCTCGAACAGATAAAATCCTTCTACAGCGACTGGTTCAAATTCGACTCGTCCCGAGCACAGCGTTCATATCACCTGCGAAGCTTCTTTATGTACTACACTGCCGACCTTATCCTCTATGAGAGGTCGATGCGGTTTGTGAACCTGATTGACAATAACGACAATGCGACAAAGTTCCTCGATTCACCCGATCCGCAGGG
>DAOWHR010000285.1 GCA_030641315.1 Anaerohalosphaeraceae bacterium
AGACTACCATATGTTCGGTTTGGTGGAAGGTCAGTGCAAGCCTGATTTAAGACAAATAGTCTTGATAGTGTGACAATGCAGGGTCTTTGGTTAGTTTGAGCCATGGTATTAATTCAGTTTTAACGAGGTTCCTAGCGATCTCCGGTTTGTCTTTTGCAATATTGAGCATCTGAAACTTATCATTTAAATTGTCGTGGAGAATAGTTGCTTTAGCGGTGCCGTTTTCCATGTCGTCAAATCGTAAAGTATAGCGATGGGTTCGTACACCGCGTCTGCCAAGATCGAGCCGTTTGACATTGTCTTCGGTTTTCAGATATAGCTGCGAACCAGGTCTGCGGCCTTTGCCGGTGAGGAATAATTTTGCATGACTGGTTCCCTGAACTTCGGCAGGGGTTTTATCGCTTAGGCCCATAAGTTCCAGCAGGGTAGGATAATTATCCGGCACAGAGATCAGCAGATCGTCATGTCTGGGCTTGATCCTGCCCGGCCAACGGATAATGAATGGAACCCTCATGGCTTCATCATAATGCGAATTTTTTGAAATAACATCGTGACGGCCAAGACAATCGCCATGGTCGGAAGTGAAGACAACTATCGTATCTTCTTCCAGATCCATTTCCTTAAGGCATTGGGTTAGCTGGCCAAAGAATTCGTCGAGACTAAAGATCATGCGATAATAGCCCTTGATATTTCGACGATAATAATCGCCCCATTTGGTGCCTTTAGGCGGAATGTCAGGATAAGCTTTGCAGAGTTCTTCGATGTCGACATCTTTGAATATCTCGTTGTATTTTTCAGGATAAGAGTTATATGACATGTGGGGCGGATTCCAGGCGACTACAGCCGCGAAAGGCTTGCCGGTCTGCTTGTATTGGGATCCTGCCTGTTTTAGAAATTCCAGCGTATTTTCAGTGTCATACTGAGCGGAATAATATTTGGACTGGCCGGAAAATTCTTCTGGCTTTTTACCTTTTCTATCGGGCCAATCACTGCTGTTGTAACTGCTTTTCATGTGAGCATTGCCGTTTAGAATAAAATATTTATCAAAACCATGGCGTCTGCCTGGCTCAAGATTGCCTGTTTGGTCTCGTTGGGTGATATGCCATTTGCCGAAATAACCCAGATTATAACCATTGGCTTTGAGGACGTCCGACCACCAGGTGCGAGTGTCCACGGTTTGGGTCACAGAAGTATTGTTTCGGATTACCCCATTGGTATGCGGGTACTGCCCGCTCATGAGCATCCCTCGGTAAGGCACACAAACCGGGTAATTGCTGATCGCGTCTGTGAGAACCAGCGATTCGGCAGCAAATTTATCAATATTTGGTGTAACGACAGGTTCTTGCTTAACATAGCCTAACGCCTGAGCGCGCAATTGATCCGGGAAGATATAGATCAGATTAGGTTTTTTAACAGATTTCGGGGCCAACTTTGCGCCATCACAGCTAACAAAATAAGTAGTCATCATTGCTAGTGAACTGATTTTTAGAAAATCACGCCGTTCCATTTCACTTACTCCTAATCAGGTCAGACCTGAACCGAAAAGGCGAACATAAGACAAAGTTCAGGCGAATATATTATATGACCATTTTGCGGTCAATTTAATTTGTAAGAGACTAAAATAATCATATTCGTTCACAGGTACTTTGAATGGATCATACAACACACCTGTATTAGTTGCAACTATATTTAGAGGTCCGTTTCGGGTGTTAGCGAAAATGTTAAGTCATTCGCTTCTCGATAACGACCATCGTTATATCTGACAGGAACACATGTAAACATCCATTTCCATGCAGGTTTAGCCTTGGGCGCCTTAACCAGTATTTTGTTCCAGCCCTTATTTAGGGACACCTGTATAGGCAGCCTATAGAAATAATCTTCATCCACAAGCGGAATTTCCCCCGATTTTCGAGCCGCCTCCGGCTGTTTCCATTTTGGCGGAGCTATCGCTTTGTCATTGATCAAAACTTTAGAATACACATTGCTCCACTCGCCTTGGCTGGGGTTGGGACCTCCGCGGCTTCCCGAACGTGAATAGCCATTGAAGCCGATCCAAAAAGAAACCTCCTGATCTTTTGGTGAATGGATATAGGTCAGTCCGTACGCCGTGCCGGACTTGGCAGCAGGCAGATGCCCCTGAAAACCAAAGAAGTGATTGATATGAATGGTACCGCCGTGGCCGACTATCCAGTGATATGTCTTTCCGTTTATACTGTATTCGTCCCGAATGCTTTCTTCTATCGAAAAACGCTTTTGAGGGTTCCCCTGATGATCAAACGGGCCGATGAGTTTCCATGGGATATGGGCCTGTTTTACATACGGAAAAGGAATGTCCTTGAAAACACTGTCTCGGTGCACGATCATGTCATCTTCGAAGCTTGCAAACTCCTGGAATGCCGAATCCGTTTTTGCCGGCAACTTCGCCCAGCAGTCTTCACGGCTGACAGGTGATCCGCGCCATATTCTTTCCGCATATGCCAACATCGCCGGATACACCGGGCTTTGGGTATAAATGTCCATCTGGGTATTGACATTTATGTCAGGCCAGTGACAAAGAACACCGCCCAGAGCCATGTCGTTTCCTTGCGGAACACGGCACGGTTGCTGGAAGAATGTGCGTATCGGACCGACAAACGCATCCATGTGGTTGATATAGTTCGCCCGTGAATCCAAATAAGGAACATTTTCGACAGGATTTGCTGAACGGGACCAAAGTTGCGTTATCACTTCTTTATCAGGCAAATGTCCAGGTCGCCATACAATTGTTTTTTTGCCTTTGCTGCGGATAAAATCCACAATCTCTTTCATAAACGCCGGATTCTTCAATCGAACTTCATCGGACCCCATGTGGAACAGGGGGGTATCAACATGCTCAAAAAATTCAGCAAGAATTTCCTTAAGAATCTTTATGCCCCGGGGATCCTGCATGTCAAATCCAAATGTATTATTAAAATATTCGCTGTGACCGGGCATGTCGATCTCGGGGATGATCTGGATGTTACGCTGCCTGGCATATTTAATGAGGTCATTGATTTGATCGTATGTATAATACTTCCCCGGCTGGCGGGTAGAACGATAGTTCGCAGGGTCATTCAGTTCAGGATACTTTTTGCATTCAATACGGTAACCGGGACGATCTGTAAGGTGAAAATGAAACAGATTAAGTTTATAGCGAGCCATGAGATCCAAATGCTGCTTTATTAAATCCACATCCTGAAAATTTCTTCCCACATCATGCATGAAACCACGATACAAAAAGGCCGGCCAGTCAACTATTTCACAACACGGAATAAAAGCCCTGTCATTTTTATACTGAATTAATTGGCGAAGTGTCGCAATGCCGTTAAATAAACCACCTGGAGTCGATGCGGTAATATCAACTTTTTTACTCTCCACCACAAGCTGATATGCTTCGGGATTACCCTTTGCTTTGGGAACAACTCCATATCGCAGACTGATTGGAACCGGGGAGGATAATACAGTAGAATCGGCAACCTTTACACCGAATTCTTTGATAATATCTTCAAGATACGCTATCAGAAAATCACCATCAGGAAGTGTGCCCTCTTTCGAAGGATAGTATTTCAAGCGGACCGATCCAAGAGTCAAATCATCATTGGACCATTTGACCTCTTGCGGGTACGGGATCAAAGAGGCACGAGCTGCATCACGGACTGTTGGAGTAATTGCCGCGGATAAATCGCCTGCCGCCGCTGCTGGAAAAACAAACAGCAAGACACCGGCAAGAATAATAAATACTGTTCTAAATAACCTCTCTAATACTTGCGAGTCATCAATTCCAAGTCGTGTTAACACCATTGGGAGTCCCTTCCTGTATCTTCAACGAATATTTATATTTTACTTCACGAAACCACTGCACCTACAACGATCTCCAGATGGAACGATGAGAGAACGAATGAACACTGGTGTCCCTAATACTCTTTCAAGGCCTTCACAGGATTCTCCGGGAACACATCGCCGGTTCTTGTGTACCAGCTCTGATATTCGGCCCAGAGATCGGCCTGAACGCTGGCATGGGCTGGCTGGTCGATCAGATTGGTCATTTCATAAGGATCGGCATCCATGTCATACAGGTCAGAAGGGACATTGGGAGTGGCTATTCTTACAACCAGTTTATATTTATCCTTGAGCACCATGCGCCAGAAAGCTGTCTTCCAATGTCCGATCACATAGATCGACTCGTCCGGCATACCGCCCAGCATTGCCGCGGACTTGTCTTTCCCTGTGCATGTATCAGGGACACTGAGTCCGCATATAGACAGAATAGTCGGCATCAGATCAACCGAGCTTATCAGGTTGTCAACTACAAGGCCGGACTTGATCTTGTCAGGCAGACGCATAAGCAATGGTATATGACTGGATTCTTCTTCCGGATGATTTTTGGCGGTCAGGCCGTGTGAATAATGCGCATCGCCATGGTCAGAAGTAAAGACCACAAGCGTATTATCTTCCAGTCCTTTTTCCTTCAGGGCATCCATGAGTCGACCGAATTCCACGTCCATAGCAGTGCAATGCGCAAAATAATCGTCGAGGCTGCTTTGAGCAGATGAAACATTCGTAACATTTGGCCTGGCAACAACATCTGCGGAATTATACGAAAACTCCGGAGGATGATCATTGTAAGGTGTATGAGGCGGACCCCACGAAACAAAACAGAAGAACGGGTGTTTCTTGTTTTGTTCAATAAAGTTAATAGCCAGGTCCGTCTGAACTTTCGGCTCATAGGTATTTGACGGATAAAGCCCGAGCTTGCTCATTTCCGCGCCATCGTTTGTCATCATGAACGAATTAGAGTACCAGTAGTTATGCCCGCGATTGAAACCTTCAAACGTGGTAAATCCGCGTCTGTGCCAGTCCTTCGGCACAAAGCCGTTCGGCCATGTCTTACCGCCTCCGTTCATGTGCCACTTGCCGATATAATGGCAGTTATAACCTGTCTCGGTGAATCCATGAGCGATACAGCGTTCCGTCGGAGGCAGCATAAGATCGTTTTGATACATGCCGGTTTCGTGCGGGAAACGGCCTGTCATGATCGCTGATCGGTTCGGAGTGCAAACAGGCTGAGCCGCATAACAACGACTCCAGTGAGCACCTTCTTTGGCAACCTTATCAAGATTCGGCGTTTTAACCAGTCGATCACGATGGGCAACGTGACTTAGCGAAAAAAATCGCCACTGCTCGACAAGAACAAAAAGCACATTGTACCGCTTTGGGCCAATACGTAATCCAAGCATATCATTGGCAAACTTAACGCCGCCAGATACGTCACCTGTATTGAGCAAAGCAGCGCCGCCTGCCGCCAGCGAAACACGTTTTAGAAACTGTCGTCTATCCATTACTGCCTCTCTTAAATAGCATCATCTGCTTACAACTGATTTATGTCTAATATCCCGACAGTCAAACCGCAATTACCTTAATATTGCTGACCGAAATATCACCGGAACTTCCTGCGTGAGAGATATAAAGGTTTAAAGCTTGATTGAGATTTCCGCCGAGTTCTGATGCGCCAGGTGTAACATCCGTCAGATCAAGGATCATGTCCATGGCCCCAGTCGTACCAGTCGGAATACCTGACGTTGCCATCGTTCCCTTAAAATATTCAAAACCTGTGTTGCCCTTAAGCGAGAACTGAATATCTGGTTTCGCACCGCCATTGACTGTTACAGACATTTCGATCCGATAGGTCCTGTCCAGGTCGTCAAGATACAAACCGATAGTGTTATTTGAACTATCTTTGAGTTGCCCTGAAAGCGATAGAGCATCGCCGGATTCGCTAAGATGCCAACTCCTTACAGAAGAGTCTGGCCGAATACCGTAAGCAATGATCCCGTCCTTGCCGCAATTACCCACTTTAGGAGGTGTGACATTGAACTGAGGTCTCATCTTGGTATGCTGCCTATTCATATAATCTTCCATCAGGCTGACAACTGCGGGATTACTCGATGCGACATTATTGCTTTCACCAATATCAACGGCGACATCGTACAACGAGATCACGCCGGTTGTGCCTCGGATCGCCTTCCATTTATGGTCGTCGATATCAATGCGAGCCGCGTCCTTTTTCGTACCGTTGGGCTGGATATTGTGTACCTGCACATAGATACCTTCGTGTGCAACCTGCGTTCCTTTGTCCAAAAACGTAGGCACCAGCGACACGCCGTCGGCATCAGCAGGTACGGCTCCGGGTACCCCTGCCAAATCGGCAAAAGTAGGCATCATATCGACAAGATATGTCAGCATGTCTGAATTTGTTCCCGGCTTTATCTTGCCTGGCCATACGACGACCAGGGGAGTTCGAATACCGCCTTCGTTCAGGCTGCCTTTGCTTCCTCTAAGCTCGTAGTTTCTGTCCCATGCGCTGACAGATGCCCCCCCGTTATCAGAACAGAAAATGATCACTGTGTTATCCGCGATGCTGTCCCTGCCGCTGCCGTCTTCATGCGGATCGTCAAGCAGAGCGACCAACTGACCAATCTGTCTGTCTGACCAGGTTATCATTGCCGCCTGAACCTTGTTGCCGTCGCTCCAGGTCTTTGACGCATACGGCTCATACGATCCGCCCGGCAGTGCTTCGGCCTGTGGGATCGTATTGTCTACGTGAGGCAGCGTCCATGTACCGTAAGCGAAGAAAGGCTTGCCGTTGATCGCATTGGTCTTGATAAACTGTTTCATTCGATTGAATATAATGTTCTGTTGATGAACACGGCTATCGGGAATAAGCCCCGGATTCGGCTGGTTATTAAAGCCGGAGTTCTCGGGGATCAACTGTGTCTGGCCGTTCAGGTAAAGCCTGTCAGGATAGTGGTCGTGTGCGTGAACCTGGTGATAGTAACCGAAAAATTCATCGAAACCCTTTAGCTCAGGCGCTGTCGCCGTACCGGGCGAACCGATACCCCACTTACCCCATCCGCCCGTTGCATAACCTGCTGTCTTCATAATTTCCGGGATCGTCACATCATCCGAATGAATACAGGCCGAATTAAAGTTCCCTCTCATCGAAGCATGTCCGAGGTGATAGCCCGTCATCAAACAGCTTCGTGTAGGCCCGCAAACCACACCAGGCGTATAGGCGTTGGTAAAACGCATTCCCCGGGACGCCAACTTTGTGACATTGGGTGCCAGCACCGGAGTGCCTGGATAATAACATTTGAAATCACCGATCCCTGAATCATCCAGCATAATGTAAAGAATGTTGGGACGCTTGGCGCCGATCTTAAAGTTCAAGCTGTTATTGTTAAGCTTAACCCCTGCGCTCACGACAGAACCCATTGCCCCGGCAGAACCGGCGACTAGTGCGCAGTGCTTAAGAAAACTTCTTCTATTCATA
>DAOWHR010000383.1 GCA_030641315.1 Anaerohalosphaeraceae bacterium
AAATAATGAATTCCCCAAAAATGACCATAAAGTTTTCGCGTTTTCATGCGCCATCAATATATGTGATGCTCTTTTGACGCAAAAAAGCATCAGAGAACTTAATTGTATAGATGGAATTTGATTATGATTGGAGGTTATATGGCAACTTATTCAATTCATTTTTTATGTAACGAATGCGGACAGGAACACCAAGTTGGGACGTGCATTACTCTTGAGGCTGGGCCGGAGGATAAGGCCAGTGTCAGTGATATTTATCATGGCAGAGATTTACCGCTTCAGATCGCTACCGCGAAAAGTAACATAACGTGGTGCCCGAAAACATGTATGTTGACGTCTCAGGAAGATAACGATCGAGTGTTTTTAGTACCAATGGCTAACGTGAAGTAGCATGTTCTCATAGTTGCGTTTCATATGGTTTTGCAAAAATGGAATGCTTCTGAAAGGGCAAATGTTAAGATCCAGATGGGTCTTGAGTCGTGACGAGCAACTCGTAGAGTATCTTGTAAAGGTTGCGGGCAGAAGATACGCAGTTTGCGTTTTTCAGATTTTGTTGGGACTGTGTGATTCTGTCAAGTATTGCTGTGCCCAACTTTGCTTTTCGTGCGGATTCCACAAGATCACGCATCGGGTAGGTCAATGTTTTTAAGCAATCTGCGGTTTCAGTGCGGTCGTTCTGTTCGAGTAATCCTACCAGTGATGAAAAAATAAAGGCCGCGTTAAAGCCAGACAGTACCGTCCATTGCGTCTCTGTTCCTAGTGAGTCCCCAAGGTTAAGTGATATTCTCTTTATGACAGTTTTCTTAAATCTTATAAATGAGTGAGGCTTTGAAGCACAAATATTTCCTCGAAACATTTTATCGATCCCAAGTTTTTTCAGCAAACTCATCAGTATCGCAAGAGATTCATTTTTTATTGAGAGATCGTTTTCGACAGAAGCGCGGAAAAAGTGAAATCCCCAGAAACCTATCGCAAAGGCACAATATCTTGTTTCATCGGCCGAAATACATTCGGGGAGTCGATAATTACCTGTCCAGAAGCAAATATCCTGCTCAGAAAATACATTGAACCCATTTCGGCTGAAATCGTTATTTCTTGTGTTGTACATAGGAGAATTACCTTTCTTTATATATAGCGTTTGAATTCTTAAAAACTTGATTAAGAAAATGGATATTTTTGTAAAAAAAGATAATTTCCTGCCTCTATACCTCATTGTTTACACTTATTTGTTGTTTTTTGTTAGGTTTTTGCTATAATCGGAAACTATAAAGGCTGCTTTCCTTCCGGGCGGCGTAATGAGCGTGGTTGCTATATATTAAGGTTGATGTGTTTGAATGAGGTCCAAATAAACGAAGTTGAACGCAATGTTCGCCGAGCATCTGAAATCTTTTCGGAGCATGGAATCTTTCTTCTGCAGGTATTTAGACGAGAATTAGATGAACACAACGCGGATGATCTGTGGCAACAATTCTATGTCTCGCTGGTTAACAATCCTCTGTCAGATGATGTGAATAATATCAGAGGATATTTATACAGGGCCGCAAGAAATGACATCCTTGATTTTAAACAAAAGTCAAAATTGCACCGTGAAATGATTGATAGGTTCTCCAAAGATCATAGGACCATCAAAGTTCTCAACGATCCGGTTTCAATATTGACGGTCAGGGAGAGTCTTATGACTGCCTTTTCACTGATCAAGACCAGGTTTCCGCCCAGTATTTCTCAGGCAGTTCTTTATAAACGCAGAGACGGGATAGAAAATAGTAAGATCGCCGAAAAAATGGGCATTAAAAAACAGACCGTGGAAACTTATTTGTCTATAGGTACCACGATGATCAAAGAGTTTAAGGATGAAATATTCGGAGACAACGATGGGTAATCTTGATACATCCAATTTCTGTAATAAAGCTTCGATTTACTATTACGACTTTTCAATCGGCGAGCATGGTGGCATCCCTGATGATGTTATAGCCCATATCGACAAGTGCAGTTTTTGTATGAATGAAGTCAATTGGTTGGAGAAGGCTCAATCGGTAGTAGAACAAGAACCCTTGAAGACACTTGTTCACTTGCAGATCAGCAATATGGAGCTTCATTTTTCACTGGCTAATGAGCCTGTTACGTGCTCAAAGATTAAGGCCATTTTGCCGATCATGGTAATATCTGAAATGGATGTACGTGTACCAACTCCTGTTACGACGCATATTGACGACTGTTCAGGGTGCATGGAAGACCTAAATACTCTTAGGGGATTCTCTCTGTCTGCAGAACAGCTTGTTAACATTAGCCAGTGCTTTTCTGATAATACTTTTAGTGATATTAAAAAGTGTGTTGAAGATCAGGCAGTGTATGAAGCGATTGGCCGGATTCAGGAACGACCGGACTCTGAGGTTGTTACTCGTTTTGATCTCGATGTCTCCACCAGGAGCAACAGCGAAAAGAGTAGTGATGTTACAGGGGCTGCGTTTAAGGGGAAGGCGGCGGATGAGTCTTTACAGAAAGATACCTCGACAAATGGTTCCAGGCAGGTTCGTCCTGTAAATTGGAAGTGGCTGCTGAAACCTTTGATGGCGGCTGCGGTGATAGTGGTCGGCTTTGTGTTGTTCTTTAACAGTTCTGATGTCACGGCAACAAATCTTGAGCAGGTATTTGACGCGTTAAAAAAAGTCGACAATATTAAAATGGCTACTTATTATCCTGACACTCAAACCTTCGGCCAGAAAATATGGGTCTCAAGAACGCTTGGGGCAAAGCTGCTTAAGGACGACGGTGAATTTGCCTTGTGGGATGTTAAAAAAGGTGTCAAACACATAGGAAAACCCGGCAGCACTGAAATGGTTACAACCAAAGTGGAATCCGACCTTGTTGAGGCGGCAAAGAAAACTATGAACGTGCCATGGGGACTGTTGCCGTGTAATAATCCTGGTAACCTTCCCAAAGGATATATCTGGCAGGAAATAACAGACACAGTTGATCAAGAGATCAAAACCTACGAGCTTTTATGGACAGATTATGCATCTGACGGAAGTCCAATATTTTACAAGAGAATTTACTATATTGATGGCATTACACAGCGACCGCAAAAGATCGAGTCATCAACAATGAACAACCTTTCACAGGTTTATGAACTAAAAAGAATTACCGAGATATCTTATCCTTCTCTGGAGCAGGTTCGAGTAACCTTTGAAAAATACGGTTATTAATTCGGTTTCCATATAGGCGGGATACGGCAGCTTCCGTCGCCGTTTGTTTTGACTTCTAATGAGTCAGCGACAATGCTTTCCATGTGGCCGTCAGCAAAACCGGCATTTATTTTTTTGCCTGAGTGCCGACCTTTTATCGCATCGTAGTTTTGCCACAGTTCATCACGATTTTTATTCAAAGTTAATCCTGGAACGTAGAACGAGTCAAGTCGCTTTAAATTCTCAAATGCAGGAGTTGAAGAGTCCACCGCAGCCTGCCAGCTGACGAGACTATAGCCGCTATCACCAATCAGAAAAGCACCGGAAGGATTTCGTATTTGTGTCATGCGTAACGGCTTTCCTCTAAAAGGATTCCCCGTTGCTCCATGAGCATCTTTGCATATAGAACGGTTTACTCCATAGTTGCCGCACAGATCATTGTATTTTCTGTCGATTGATGCCTCGTTGTTTGAAGGGCACCACAATACAGAACCACGCTGCCTACTTATTTCCATTGAATCCCGCAGATAGTTGAACCACCATAAGCCAACTTTGTCGCGAGTAGCATCACCAGGGTAACGATCTGTTGGCTCAACCATACCAGGCTCTATATCCTTGAAACCATAGGGGAAAGTGTCGTTTTCCTGCTGGTACACTGTAAAGCCGATTGAAAATTGACGGATGTTGGACCCACACAACACACTTTGCGCATGCTGTTTTACTGCACGCAAAGCAGGCATAATAATCGAAATCAATAATGCAATTATCGCTATTACGACAAGTAATTCTATGAGTGTAAATCCGGGCTTCTTAGTAACCATTTCATTATTGTACTTACTTGTTCATCCGGTTTCAAGAGATTATTGCTGGCAGGCACGTATGGGAATGCTGATGGGGTCTCCGGAACTCACACATGTGTTGAGGTCCTCGAGAGATATCTCACATTCTATATAGAGACTTCCAATCATTTCAGTTCCGCTGCAATAGCCCCCATTAGAGTCTTGTGTACATGCGTACATCTCGTACCATACTTGGTATGCTCCCCCACATTCTCCACCAACCATACCTGAACAGTTGATTACATTGTATTCCTGAATCACATCATTGCATAAATAGTTGCCCGCGCCGGTTATCTGTTTAACAGCAGGTTCAGGTAGTTGGATTCCCTTGCCTGCAAATACGTTTTGATCGGTCGAGATCAGAAGGGCGGTTCCAAGTGCCCAGTTTTCTCTAAACTGCTTCAAATCCATACAGTCGTAGAATATCTGGCGGCTTAGATCGATTATCCATGCGTTTTCTTCGTCGAACCGGTCAAGGACTACAAAATGATTATTGGCGGGGAAGTGCAGGATAACCTGACAGTTTTCCAGCGAACGCAGTTTGTCGATATTAGTCTTGACCGCTTTGCAATACAGGCCCTTTGATTGTATATACTCCTGCATATCAAAAAGATTTGTACTACCGGTATCTTCATCAATCAGACCGGAAAGTTCGGCCTCTTTAAAAGGAACGTCAAGTTCTTCAAGAACATGGCTTATCGACGCAGTTGAGCAATTCTGTTTTTGGTCCTGTGGTTTAAGTGCGTTCACAAGCCTTTTATCAAACAGTAGTTTCGTATCGGCTTTGCTTGAATGCCTGTGAAACGCAGGATTATTTGTTAATGATGTATGATGTTCTACCAGTGCCTTTTCCTTAAACTTAGGTTCAAATGTTTGATCTTCGCTGATTTCACCATTAAAAGAGATTACCTCCCATATCTCAGATGAAAGCAATTTCGGAGACCTCTCGTTGCCGTCGTAGCTGTCTATTTGAATGTTCATTGGGATATAGCGTCCGCCCTGCAAAGTCAGATTGGCGTATGTCTTGACGACCTTGGAATTGCCTGGCCACAAAAGCTCATAAGACAAAACCGCGAAATACTTAGCCGGGTCCAGAACAAGCCTGATCTCAGGTGTGTTTGGATAAAGGATCGTCAAATGTACCTCAGAACCATATTCAGTTTGCACCAATAAAGCTGTTGTCCTGGCGGTTGACAGGCGTTTGTATGAGAACACGCCTTGTCCCCAGGGGATAAACCCTGCGGTAAGCGGCCCGTTGACTGAAAATGGGACGGATACATCACTGTCATAAACGATAGCGTGGTTGCCGGGCTGAAAGTACATCGTATATGTCTGTCCATCCCAGGCAAACGTCCGGTCCTGGTTCCAGTTCATAAAGCTTTTGGTGCTTTCTATGTTGAATTGTTTATCCCCGCCTTTGCAGGAGTTCATCCGTATTTTCCAGGTAAACCTGTCGCCGTCTGTAACGACTGTCTCAAAGGATTCTGTTACTAAACCTGTTTGCATATCCTCAGTACGATGCGTAGCTTCGATACTTCCTTGTGTTATCCAGCCGGTTGCAGGGTGGTTGCACAACTGTTCAAATATCCGCAGTGTCAAAGCCGGATCAAGCGGCTGATCCGCGATAACCAATGTGCTGAGACCGACAAGAATGAGCATGATAAGTAAACTTTTATTTTTCATTTTCTGAACCTTTCAATAATGTTTTTTTGAATATGGTTATTAACTTTTGAGCAGGGAGCTAGTATGATTCTTCCACGCTCTTGATAAAGAGCTTCCAGTCTTTCTTGTCTATCATGTTCTGGATGTCATCATCAGTCTTCCACAAGTAATTGAGCCACATCAGTATCTCCTCTGTTGACACCGTTGTAGGTTGTGGTTCGGTGGTCAGTAACTCCTGCGATGACATCATGGACATTCCCTCAAGCAAAGAGTTTGGGTCGACCTGATGGATCAATATACTTTCGACAGTTGGATGCAGGTTGTTGCCGTTTGTGCCTGATGTTTCCAGGTTGACAAGTTCCAATGTGACATCACCGAGGCCCTGACAGGTGAACTCAAAACTTGCCAGATGCCCATCATCAAAACCGCCTACCAGCAAGGCGTTTACAGCCGTAAAATTGATTCCTTCCTGCTGTACTGCTCCCGGTCCCCATGAATCGAACATGGTCCAGCGATAAGGGCCTGCCAGTAAGCGTGCGGTTCCAGCTCCTGGAGGGTTGTTCGGGTCATAAGGCGTGTTGTCAATGGAGCCGAGGTTTGGATCCGAAATAGTTGCATCAACATTAAAGGCCCAGACACCAACCTGGCTGTTATTTGTCATATTAATATAAAGTGTAACGGTATCATTAACGTTTATGGTGATCTCGTCAAGTCCGTTGGGATCGACAATGCTGAATACCAGATTCGGGTCGGATGGAGGCATTGGTGGTCCATTGGGATCCTCTGGTTCAGGCTCAGGAATTCCCCACAACCAGTCATCAGCAAACAATATCAGGTCGTTGGCATCAACCACATCATCTGAATTGAGATCAACGATCTGGCATTCGGCTGGATCGGGGCAGGTTGATTCTTCCCAGTGCTTTGCAAGCATAGCGAAGTCAATGTAATCGACAACTCCGTCTGCATTGAAGTCCGCTTTTGGAACCTGGTGAAATGTAACGGATGAATTGGCAATAACCCAGCTTATATCATAGTCATAGAATCCAACGTTTGGATCGCCCGGAGACGAGGCAATATAGTCGATAACAAACCAATCCCCGGATGTCGGATCATCATCATACGATGAAAAGAGATCAAATCCTTCTATTGTAGAGTCTTCCCAACGTGTTACCATTGCGTTTGAACCGGCAGCCAAAAGATGGCAATCTTCATAATCTCTGCTGTTTGGGTCGTTTCCGCTTCCGGAAAGGTATGCCAGATTGCGATTGCTGCCTGCAATAAACAGTCCTCCGTACCAGAATTCGGACGAGTCCGATGACACAATCAGCTTCAATTGTGTCCCTGTCCAGATGTTGCGGTTGTCGAAAATGGTTGTCCCATCAGATTCGTAAACTTCCATTGTTATCTGTGCCGCTGCCATCGAAGCGATCAAGATGAATGCCATAATTGTTATAATCGTTCTCATAATTCCTCACTTTCTATTGGTTAATAGCTCTATTTCACACCGCTGCATACTTGGCTGTTTACTAATACAGCGGACTTAGGCGAGAAAACTTGAGAACGATTTGGGAATAATTATGAAAATTGTTGAGAAAGTGCAAAAAGACAAGAAATATTTAAAAAATCAGAAATTCACCATAAAGTTTTCTCTCCGGGCAACGCCAACATAATAGAAACGGGTAATTGGGCAAACAATTGAGTAAGACTCCCGATGGGTCCCGCTACACCTTTGCGATCAAAAAGTGGACCCATTGCTTCCAGCAGAGAGATGTAACTCCGTACATCTCTCTGCACCCTTTTTTAAAAAAATTATGAAAAATCCCAAAAAGACCACCAAGTTTTCTGCTTTTGGAACGCCATCTATGTAAACGCCCGGTTTTAAGGCAAATGGTATGAAGGCATTAATGACTTACATGCATGAGAGGTACCCTATGAATGGAAAAAAGCTTAAACGGTTGCTTGAATTGGTAAAGATCGTTCAGTCAGGTTTGCGGCTTTGTCCTGACAAGCTAGCAGGAGCGTTAAATATTCACAAGCGGACATTGTCTCGATATATCAGTGATTTGCAGGAATCAGGAGTACCTATTTATTTTGACAGTGACCTTAATTGCTATTTGATAGATAATGATTTCTTCCTGAAGCCGTTTTGCCTTAACTTTCATGAAGCATTTGGATTGCATAGGCTGGCACAAAAGCTGTTAAGTCGGACTGATAATAATTCAAGTTAATTCAAGCCGATGTCCGATAATATCATCATGATCTTTATTTCTGAAAGGATTTATGATGAGACCACTGAAAATCACCTATCAAATAACATCGAAAGAAATTGCAAACCTTGTCCGAACAGAAAAA
>DAOWHR010000473.1 GCA_030641315.1 Anaerohalosphaeraceae bacterium
CCTAATCCTATCAACATGTGGTGGATCGCAGAAGATCGTGGTCATACCGGTGTTTGGAAAACCGAAGGTGTTATAAGGTTCGAGATTCCAAATACTGATGTTACGGGGCCGGGAACCTATAAAGACATCGTAATTCAGATGATTTACGATGCGGGTCCAGGTGTTGATGCATGGATCAGGTTCTCAGCAGACGGTGGTAAAGAATCTGCAGGGATCACACCGGTTGAGTCTGTGGACCTCGGTGATGGGTATAGATACAGCCGTTGGGAAATCCGCATTGAGCCCAACCCCAAAGATGAGATTATTTATGCTCTGCCTTTCTACTGCAACCTCTATGTAGATTCGATTGAGATAGACACTATATGTGTTCCAGAGCCAGCAACAATGGCACTGCTCTCAATCGGCGGTCTTTTGGCTTTCAGACGCAAAAAATGATCATCTTATGAAATGCAGTTATTTG
Organism: Anaerohalosphaeraceae bacterium; assembly: GCA_030641315.1. GTDB lineage: Bacteria > Planctomycetota > Phycisphaerae > Sedimentisphaerales > Anaerohalosphaeraceae > DAOWHR01. The sequence continues at coordinate 461 of DAOWHR010000473.1, forward strand.
TTTTCTAAAGAGACAGGTTGTGTTGACCTGTCTCTTTTTTTGTTTCAACGCAACCAAAAGCAGCAGATATTTACTTTGTTGAACGGGAAGCAATCTGCAAGGTTCATGGACGTAGAACTTGATGAATATTGATGGAATTGAGTGAAAAGTTGAATATACGGCATTCTTTTTTGGTAGAAATAGTAGTTTTTCAACATTTTTTTTCATAGAACAATCCCATAAAAAGCCTGTTTTCAGTGTTTTAATCGCTGATTCTGAAAAAAAATTAAAGATGCTAAGTGCTAGTACACAGAATTGACTTGACAAAAAACATAAATTTCCTTATCATGAACAAAGTTGCGTGAGAGTCTAAAGATTACTTTAACTTTATTTTAGGGATATGGATGATGAAGACGAAGATGATGAAGAGAGTATCGGTGTTTCTGGCTGTTTGTGCTGTTGTTTGTGTTTCTGGGTCAGCGTTGGCTGGTGTAGTTCCTCAGTGGCGTGGTGATGTGGGTTCCACCCATCAAGTGTGGGGCTTTGACACAGATGCTAACCCGGCTGTCCCGGAAGTTTCAGAAAATCTTTACGGAAATCCCCTTGCGACTATCGAAGCTGATAATCCAGGTGACATGGAGTGGTTTGCTATCGAGCAGGGCCATGCGGGTGTATGGAAGACTGAGGGCGATATTAAGCTTTACATTCCTAATAATGACAACACCGGCCCGAATACATACAAGACAATCGTTATTCAGATGATTTACAGAGGCGATGCTGCTGAGGAAGCTTGGGTAAGATGGTCAGCTGATGGCTCACCGCTTTCTCCTGGTATTTTGCCGATTGAAACAGTAGCTTTGCAGGACAGCTATCGTTACAGCCGTTGGGAGATCACAATTCAGCCGAATCCGACAGAAGAAGATATCTTTGTTCTTCCGTTCTACTGCAACCTGTTTGTTGACTCGATCGAAGTTGACACTATCTGTGTTCCAGAGCCAGCTACAATGGCACTTTTGGCTATCGGCGGCTTGCTGACTATCAGAAGAAAAAAATAGTTTCAACCAATAACAACGAATACAATACAAAGAGGCAGGCGTTTGCGCTTGCCTCTTTTTTTTGTACATATACTCACCATTGACAACCTCACATTTCCACCTATATAATCAATCATTATTGTTACCCGTTCTTTTTCGGAAAGGCATCAAATGCTCAAGACATGGTGGAAGATCATACGCACAATAGTAATAGCGGTAGGGGTGCTGCTAACATTCTTTGCGGTTATTGAAATCATTAGAGCCTATCAGACACTTTATCTTCTTCATCCCATTGCAGGCTATGCGTTTCTTGCTGTGCTATTGGGGCTGTTATTGTGGCTTATTGTATACCTTGCTGTCGCCTTAGCTTCACGTCCTGCGGCATTGGTCCCGCCAGATGAGCCTGCTTCTGAATCTCCAACTCCACGACAGGCCAGACGTTTCGCCAATTATCTTGTAAAGTATTTAAACCGCCTTGCAGTCAACACAGTTCTTACGGAACCTCAAAGGCAGACCGCCCAAGCCGCTGCCGACAAACTCAAAACAGACATATCCTCAGAGCCGGATGTTTTAAGGGCCGCAATCGAACAAACAGAGCAGGAAACAATTGTACCACTTCTTGACAGTCTCGATGCTCAGGCCGAAAAAGAGATACGCGTATGTGTAGCGGTCGTGATGGCAGGGGTAACATTAAGCCCATACAAAGCCGCCGATCTGATGATCGTCGTCTACCGCAACATCACCATGGTTGCCCGCCTGATACGTATCTACAATACTCGCCCAAGGCTCACCCAGCAGTTCCATATTGCCATGGACATAATCAATATCATCGCCACTGTCAACTACATCAACATGGGCAAGAATCTCATCGAGCATCTCGGATCGAAAGTTCCCGGCATAGGGAGCTTCATTGACGACATAGCTCAGGGAATCGGCGCCGGCTTTATGACCTCGGTGACAGGCCATGCAGCCATTTATCGATGCCGGGCATACAGACGCTTTAGCACTGAACAAGCCAAAGATACGCTCCGCTCGCGCATAGGTGGTTTCTATGCCGATGTCAGAGACATGTTCAATAAGGACATCCTCCCGCAGATTACGCGCCGAATTGGCGATACTTCAAAGGACACCATCGAAAAGATAGCTTCGGCCATAGACGAGACTGGGTCGATAATTGGAAAATTCGTAAAGGCCCCGTTCAATGCGGCATCAACAGCCGTAGACTACTCAAAAAAGAAAACTTTGCATATCTTCAGACGCAAATCCTCTATCTGAAGTTATCCACCCTCTGTCGTTACAGGTGCTTGACAATAGTGGTATGTGCCGCAGTAAACATTCGCACCGACCCTCTGTCAAGTTGCAATATCAGCCCTCTTGCCGGGTCCACACCGATACAATGTCCAGAGTGCTGCACTCCATCGCATTCGACTGTTATCCTGTGCCCAAGCTGACTGCACAGCCTCTTCCATTCATTGACCACCTGCCCGCTGTCATTTCTGGCGATCATCACCCACCTATCAGTCGTCGTCAGAAGGTTTCCGGCAAGGGCATTGCGGTCGGTTTTTTGCCCACTTTCAATATCAAGACTTGTCCCAGCCATCTTCAGTTTTCGTGTTTCAAAAAACTCCTGCTCCTGATGGCAATTTATACCAACCCCGATCACAAAATCTTTTCTTTCGCCGACAATTTTAGATTCGACCAATATCCCTGCGACCTTTTTACCGTTGATCATAATATCGTTGGGCCACTTGATCCTTACGTCTACTTGGCACGTAGTTCTCATAGCTTCTGCTGTCGCTACCGCAGCGGCGATCGTAAGGGCCTCAGCCTCGACTTCAAAACCGATCAGCAGCATCGAGCAAAGGAGGCTTTCACCTTCGCTGCTTTGCCAACTGCGTCCGAGCCTGCCGCGGCCCTCGCTCTGCTTCTCGGCAAAAACGGCAAGCCCGCTGTTCGCAGCCTTGCGAGCGTACTCCCAGGCAACATCATTTGTGCTTGCCGTGTCGCTGTAAACCAGCACCTTCCTGCCGATATAGCGGTTGGCAGTTCCTGCCTCGATTGCATCAACGTCCAGCCTGTCACTCATTATCTGTCCAATCCGATATCCACAGATACCGCAGAATGGGTAATCGCGCCGATGGAGATCCTGTCCACTCCGGTTTCCGCAACCGCTCGAACCGTTTCAATCCTTACATTACCACTAGCTTCAAGCAGGGGCCTTTCACCGCTGGTCTCGTCACGCATAGCAACTGCCTGACGCATCTGGCCATTTGTCATATTGTCAAGCAGTACAATATCGATACCATCGACACGCAGGACACGGACCAACTGAAACTCAATATTATCAACTTCCACTCCGACGAACTTAACTCCCTCTATTGCCTTTGCCATGACAAC
>DAOWHR010000011.1 GCA_030641315.1 Anaerohalosphaeraceae bacterium
CCGAGTATTCCGCCTATCCAGCCTGCTGTTTGCTGATCAAACCAGGGATCCATTTTATGCCCTTTCGTTTTAAAACTATAAGTCAAATAGCCTTCGCCCTCCCTCACAGTCGGGCCTCTGATTGACGGTCAGGTGTGAGCGTCAAAAATGTTATAATGTGTTGCCTCTATTATTGTATTTTATCAGTTTGTATTCTTTTCCTGTTCAAATGCTTTTATTAGCGATTTTGCTGCGTTTATGTCGAGGGAGCCTTCGGCAACCATTAGCTGGACGGTTTTGTGGAATTTCGTTTTGGGCTTATCCGAGTCTAGGATGCGGACCTTTTCGATGAGACGGTTCAGACGGAGGCGGACGGTTGGGTACGAAATGCCGTACTGGGAGGCGACGTCTTTTAGCGAGCCTGAGGCGAGGAGAAGTCGCTTTATGAACTGAAAATCCTCATCGCTTAGGCCTGCGACCCAATCCGGTGTTGTATTACTCATACTTTGCTCCTTTTTGTAACTTTCATATTATTAATATACACTTTAATTTTGTTAAAGCAAGTGGAAGTTTAACTTTTTTAAAGTATTTTTCAATATTATTAAAGATGAGGTTTGGTTTATGCTCTCAAAATATAATTGTAAAAACACATATAATTATGTTATATAGAATACATGGTTTCTCAAATGTGGTTTTGGTTAAAGGAAATAATATATGGAGAATACGATAATTGTAGCTATTATAACTGTCGTTGGAAGTATTATTGGCGCTGCTGTGACCTTTTATTTAACCAAAAGGCATGAGCTTAAAGTCGAGTGGCAGCATGAAAAACTGAATCATTACAAAGTATTGATATCCTCTCTCTCTGATCTCGTCATTGATGGAATTGATAAGAACGAAGCTAACAGGAGGTTTTCTTCGGCAATTAATACTATTTGTTTGGCAGCTCCTCAATATGTAATTGACGCCTTGATGGATTTTCATGATGAAATTAAATTTTCAAATCCAAATAAATCCCCAGAGAGACATGATCGTTTGTTAATAGAAATGTTATTGGCGATACGCAAAGATATTGGGCTTTCTAAAGCAGATAATGCGGAAACATTCAGATTTCATTTAATAGGAACTGCTCCTCCAAATTGATAATTATTAGATTCTGGCATGCGAGGTGATTTTAAGGGAATTAGACGTTGGTTAATAAGGATTTTTTATGGCTAAAAATGAAATTCAAAAAAAGTCAAACAGTGCTTTTGAAGCTATACAGCAAACCGATAACAGCGGTGATAAATATTGGCTAGCAAGGGATTTGCAAACACTATTAGAGTATTCGAGCTGGGATAAATTCATACGCGTTATCAACAAAGCAATTATTGCTTGTAAAGAGTCCGGGCAGGAGGTTTCAGGCCATTTTTCCCAAGTGGTGAAAATGGTTCAGATTGGCTCAGGTGCTGAAAGAGAAATCAATGATATTGCCCTTTCCCGTTATGCCTGCTATTTGATTGTTCAAAATGCCGATCCAAGTAAACCTGTAATAGCTCAGGGACAGACTTACTTTGCAATTCAGACCCGTAGGCAGGAATTGTCTGATGATAAGGATTTTCAGCAGTTACAGGAAGATGAAAAAAGACTTTTTTTGAGAGAAGAGCTTAAAGAGCATAATAAACATCTTGTCGAGGCTGCTCAACAAGCAGGTGTTGAAAGTAATAAGGATTTTGCAATATTTCAAAATCACGGGTACCGAGGCCTTTATGGCGGATTAGATGCCAAAGGTATTCACAAGCATAAGAATCTCAAAAAGAGTCATAAGATCCTCGACCACATGGGCAGTACAGAATTGGCGGCCAATCTCTTTAGAGCAACGCAAACTGAAGAAAAGCTTCGCCGTGAAAATATCCAGGGCAAAGCAAAAGCTAATTCTACTCACTTTGAAGTTGGAAGTAAAGTCAGGCAGACCATCAAAGATCTAGGTGGCACTATGCCGGAGGACTTACCGGTGCCTGATGATAGTATTAAACAAATTGAAAGTAAAAAACAAAAGTTAAATCACAATAAACCAATGCGGGATTGATATGATGGCACATAAATTTAATACACTCAAAGAGGAAATGAAGTCCGAAAGCCTTGAACAGGCAAAAGCTAAATCCAGAGAGATGTATACCGAGATTTGCAAGGAATCTATAGAAATTCATGATAAAACGGCTATGCCGATTGAAATTCAACCCAAAGGTTAATTGGAAAATTATTATATGTATGACATTATATTCTTTGTTTTGGTTATCCTTTATACTCTTGTCTCGGCAAAAGTCGACGAGTGGATTACTATTTCTGCACTCGGCTTTAAAATGGAAACCCCAGAAATGTTTTTAAAGCATCCCAGATATTATGATGTCATACGCTCAGCTTTATTTCTATCAGCAATAGCTGTTTTTTTTGCTATGTCCACCAAGTATGCAGGTGGGGGTATTATTGCCTTAGCATGGTTTGGTGCAGGGTGGGTTGGACGAAAAAAAGCATTCAAAAACTATCGTCAGATTATCCGTGAAATGAAATTTCACGAAGAAGACAAAGAACAAAGGGCTAAATATGAATCTGAACTCAATAAAACTGACCAAGAGCTAATGGAAATGGTGCAAACATCCATGAAATACGGGCTCTAAATCGAAACAGTTCCCAAACCTAATCAATATTAGAACTACCTCAGTTTTATTGAACCGTAGGAGGTGTTTAGGTTTAGTTTTCCTTTGCCTGAGCCTATTGTGCCGTTGATGTTGGTTTTGCTGATTTTTCCTTTTATTGTTATTGGGAGGTCGGTTTGTATTGAGCCGTAGGATGTTGACATGGATACTTCGCCTGCGAAGTTTGGGGGCGTGGTGAAGTTTATGCTGCCGTATGAGGTGATTACTCTTGCGGTCAGGTCGGCTGGGGTTGACTGGGAGGTATCGACTTTTATGTCGCCGTAGGACGAGGATGCTTTGAGGTTTGCGGAAGTTATTTCTTTGCAGTTTATGTCGCCGTATGAGGTGTCGATGGTTATGGGGCCGTTGAGGGTGTCGCAGTTTACTTTGCCGTAGCTGGTGTGGGTGTTTATGGTGCCTGTGATGTTGGTGAGTCTTACGGATCCGTAGGAACTGTCGCATTTGATGTTTGTGCGGGTTGGGAGGGTGATTTTGTAGCTGATGCTTATCGAGCGGTTCTTTTTCACTTTGGGCTTGTCTGCTTCGATGGTTAGGGTGTCGCCGGAGCGGGTGAGCAGGATCTCGATCCGGGAGGCGATTTCGGAGGCCTCTTCTTCGGTGGGGGCCTTAACGGTGATGTCAGCGACGACGGTGCAGCCGGGCGAGTCGGTGCCGGTAACGGTTATTGAGCCGTAGCTGGTTTTGGCGATGACGGTCGAGCCTGCGGGCAGGGGGGAATCGAGGCTGATGGTTTTGTCGTATCTTGCTTTCTGTGAATTGTTTACGTTACAGCCTGCGGTGGTTACGACAAGCACTAACGATATTACGGCAATCGTTTTGGCAAATTTGCGAACTTTCATAATATTCCTTCCTTAGTAAACAGGTTTTCCATTACTTTAGACGGATTATTGGGCTGATTGTTACATGAATTTTCCAGAATATTTCGTTTTAGGCTTTTGACAGATGAATAATTGTCTGGTAAGGTAGCGGACAATATACCAGTTACAACGTATTTACAGTAGGCCGACTAGTAACAATCCAATGATAAATATTGAATATGGAATTGATTTATATTTGAATGGAACTTGGAAATTTATGGAATGTATCTGAACCAAGAATAAACCATACTGATAATTTATAGATAAATCAAAAGTAATGTCACGAGCAAGTACACATTGCGTAGTTCTTTGAAAAGTTGATAATCTGCTCATGGTTATTTTTGGAGATCAATCATGAGCAAGAAGCAGAAAGAATCGAAAGATGATCAGCGGCAATTCTGGCAGATGGCTATCGAGACATGGCAGGACAGCGGCATGCCGGTCAGCAAGTTTTGCAAGGCTGAAGGGCTATCGGAAGGCTCTTTTTACAATTGGCGAAAAAAGTTGGCCAAAGGTGATAAATCAGAAGCAGCCAAACAAAAAGAGCGGAGTTCTTCAGCATTCATCGAGGTGTCGATGCCATCGGAGAAGCCTGGTGGTTTAGAACTCGTTCTTACCTCCGGCAATACTTTACGAATTAGTCTTGGAGTAGACAGCAAAACATTAGCCAATGTTCTTTCGGCTTTGTGCGAGGCGGGTTTATGCTGACGCTGCCATCATCGGTCAAGATATTCATATACACCGAAGCCACCGACATGCGGTGCGGGTTTAATAAACTGTCGATGCTGACAGAAAGTTTTATGCTCAAAGACCCGTTCAGCGGACATCTGTTTGTCTTCTTCAATAAGCGTGGTGATAAATGCAAGATACTGTTCTGGGACAGAACCGGATTCATTATTTGGTATAAACGGCTCGAAGAGGGGACATTCGAAAGACTGAAAGCTTCGCCTGGTAAAGCATCTTTGGAAGTTGATGTTTCCAAATTGACATGGATACTTGAGGGGATAGATCTGTTCAAGTCAAGAAGACGCAAGCGTTATAGTCGTTAAACGCCTTTATAGAGCCTCTCGGTTAAAAATACTTGATATTATCCGTATTTTCTTCTTGATGTTTTCACTACGTTTGTTATAATAATATCATCGTTATGGATGATGATATTATTAGTGTAAGCAGTTCATAAATGCCCACGCAGCAAACAAACATTACAGCAGAAACCTCTAAAGAACATCTACCAACAAGTGTAGATACTCTGCAGGAAATGGTGCTCACCTTGCTTGGTCAGATCGATGATCTCAGCGGCCAACTTCATTACCTGAAGCGTCAGTTGTTCGGCAAGAAATCCGAGAAGCTTGATCCTCAGCAGAGATTGTTATTTGAAAGTCTTTACAGTGAGGTTCAGGCAAAGATAGACGAGCAGCGACAACCAAAAGTTAAAAAACCTAAAGCCAGAAAAAACTCCAATCATAAAGGCAGAAAGCCTCTGCCCGCCAATCTTCCCAGGGAAACTATTGAAATAGAGCCTGATCAGGATGAAATGATCTGTTCGGCATGTAACAATGAAAAGCAGCGTATAGGATCTGAAGAAACTGAAAAGCTAGAGTATGTTCCCGCATCGTTTAAGGTTAAGAAATACATCAGGCACAAGTATGCCTGCAAGCAATGTCAGAACAATATATCGATAGGCCAGCTTCCTCCGATGGCAATTGATAAAGGCATACCGGGCGAAGGTCTGCTTGCTCATATAATAACGAGCAAGTATTGTGATCATGCTCCTTTGAACCGCCTGGAAGGCATTCTAAGGAGGCATGGCGTTGATATAACGGTATCGACCATGTGCGGCTGGGTTGGCAAATGTGCCGATCTGCTGGAGCCTTTGGTTAATCGAATGCACGAAAAGATACTTCAGTCGCCAAAGATAAATACTGATGACACCCGTATCCCGGTAAAAAATAAAAAACGTAAAGGCTCCACTTACAACGGCTATCTGTGGGTTTACATCGATGATAAGAAGAATGTGGTATTTGACTTTACGCCAACGAGGTCAAGGGAAGGACCAATAAAGTTCCTCGGCAAATATTCTGGTTTTGTACAGGCCGACGCATATAGCGGTTACGATGAGTTCTTCAATAAAGGCAAAGCTGCGGAGGTCGGCTGTAATGCGCATGCACGCAGGAAGTTTGAGTACGCAATGGACAGCGATCCTGTCAGGGCTGCCCGTATGATGGTGTTGTATGGCAGGCTCTATGAAATTGAAAGCAGAGCTAAGAAGGAAAAGTACGATAGTACACAGTTGCTGGAGGCCCGGCAACGGGAAGCCATGCCGATACTTGATGAAATTAAATCTGTTCTGCACGAATACAAAAAACAGGTGTTGCCCAAAAGTCCTATGTGCAAAGCAATCAACTATGCATTGAATCAGTGGGAGGCTCTTAACCGATACACCGACGATCCAATATTGGACATCGATAACAACATCGCCGAGCGAACCTTGAGAATGGTCGTCATCGGCCGAAAAAACTATATGTTCGCAGGCAGCGAAGCCGGGGCCGAACGAGCCGCCATAATCTACAGCCTTGTCGCCAGCTGTAAATTGAACAGCCATGATCCGTTCGCGTACTTCAATGATGTGCTCAGGCGGGTCAGCACCCATCCCGCGGACAAGATTGACGAACTGCTGCCGAGCAACTGGGAACCACCGAAATCAAGTGCGGAAGATGATAGCGTCATCAAAGATCAGATAGTGAAAGTAGCCTGACGCCCTGATTGTCGGTCACTGCATTTTTTTACAGGGGTGTACTTGGTCGTGACCTTACAA
>DAOWHR010000071.1 GCA_030641315.1 Anaerohalosphaeraceae bacterium
ATGCTTTTTTCAATAAAATACCAGGATAGTTCAACTTTTCTCCATCAGAATACGACAATGGCTACTCTATCAATACTCTCGCGACCTGCCCCAAACCATAACACCAATAAATTACACTTCTCAATAGTCATTATAGGACTTTGGTCCCGAAAAATCAAGCATTCAAAATCTTTACAGGTATTTATGCCATTATATTCACCCAAAATGGTACTTGTTATGACAAAACAGCCTCATAAAGTAATATCCTGCATAAATCTGTTTATCGTTTCTTTATTCGAAGTTCTTTACCGGCAAACCATCATTTTCAATTATTCAACTACCCGCAACAGCAAACTCGGAATAATACCTCTGACTGTCACACCAAGGTCCTATAAGATGAAGCTGGGTGCATTCCTGCATCTTGCGTATTATGCAATCTCGTAAGTTCATCAAGTGGGGCCATAAGATCGCCGATATCTGACCAGCTTATATAATACGATAATAATGCGCGGACAGATAATGATAGAAACAAATCCGATAGTTGAGTTTTTGCTTGAAGAAAGCATCCTTGAAATACAGGATGTCGAGAGGCTGTTAAGCCAAAGTCAGCAAACCGGCAAGAGCCTGATCTCGATCATCAGGACCGAAGATATTCTCTCCGGCGATCAGTTGACAAAACTTATCGCAATGGATAACTGCATCGAATTCATCAATTTGTCTTCTGATATGATCGATCAGATGGCTGTAAGACTTGTTCCAGCCGAAATGGCGAGACGTTACAATCTGATTCCGGTGAAAATAGAAAAGAATGTGCTTTTTGTAGCGATGAGTTCGCCGTTAAACCTCTCTGTTCGTGACGCAATCGCCGCGAAAACAGGCTATAAGATCGTACCTTTGGCAGCAACCGAAGAAGCGGTTGCCCAGGCGATATCTCTGCACTTCAATCTTGAGGCTGTGACCAAGCAGGACATCGTGCAGATGCGGCTCAAGCAGTCTTCCGATATGAAGGTAAGAGTTAAAAAAAGTATCTCGGATACTGTCGCTGCCACACCTACTGTTCGTCTTGTCGATTCGATCATAACAGGCGGAATAAACGCACGGGCAAGTGACATACACATCGAACCTCAATTGCCGGACATGAGAGTTCGTTATCGCGTCGATGGTATATTGGTCGAGGCACTTGAGATTCCAGCATCGGCACAGTCCGAGATTATTTCGCACATAAAAATACTGGCAGATATGGATATCTCCGAAAAAAGGCTTCCGCAGGATGGGCATATATGTTTTACCCATCAAAATAAAGAATACGACCTGCGTATAGCATCACTGCCGGCGACAAGCGGAGAGAAGATTGTAATCAGAATACTCGACAATACTTCGGCGTTTACTTCGCTAAGAAAGATCGCACCGGACAAAAACGACTTCAACAAATTCAAGGCTCTGGTAGAAAATCCATACGGTATTATTCTTCTGACCGGCCCGACCGGCAGTGGAAAGACCACTACACTCTATTCGCTGCTGCAGGAGATCAACTCGCCGGACAGAAACATTGTAACCGTTGAGGACCCTGTCGAATATCGACTTGACGGAGTTACACAGGTTCAGGTCAAATCTGATATCGGCCTGACTTTCGCAAGTTGCCTGAGGAACATTTTAAGACAGGACCCCGACGTTATCCTGATCGGAGAAATACGTGACAGTGAGACCGCGGAAATTGCAATTAGTGCCGCTCAAACCGGTCATCTCGTACTAAGCACGCTGCATACAAACGATGCTGCTGGAGCAATTTCCAGACTGGTCAACCTTGGAATACCGCCCTTCCAGGTAGCTTCGGCACTTCTCGGAGCAGTTGCTCAAAGGCTTGTAAGGGCTATCTGTCCAAAATGCAAGACGACATATCCGATGTCAGAAAAGGAAAAAACATTTTTCGGTTCGGACACTAACGAACAGGGTTTGGATATACTTCACAAAGGGCAAGGCTGCGAATTCTGCAGAAATACAGGCCATACGGGACGAGTGGGGATTTATGAGATACTTACAGTATCACAAGGCATAAGAGAGATGATCGTAGAAGAACGATCCAGTGATGAGATCAGGGCCTGTGCCGTGGAACAAGGCATGAAAACACTGAAAATGCAGGGTATTTCAAAGGCTCTCAGTGGAGCAACGACACTAAAAGAACTTTACCGCGTGGTTGATATGAGAGAGAATTGATGGCTGTTTACGAATACATCGCTAAGGATTGTGACGGGAATAAACTTTCGGGTGTCTACACGGACGTCAACAGCAAAGAAATGCTCAAGCGTGGTCTCGACAAGATGGGATATGCGCTTGTAAAGGCCAAACGGAAAAACGAAGTAAGTTCCAAAAGAAAACCAAAAGTAACAAGTTCTCAGATAATTTCCTTCGCGTATGAATTTTCGGGAATGTATTCAGCGGGACTTCCAGTCCTAAGATGTTTGCAGACTATCGAGTCACAGTTAACGCCATCGGACTTCAAAGATGTTATGGTTGACATAAGGGTCGCGGTCGAATCGGGGTCGACACTGAAGGAAGCTTTTGAAAAATACACGTATATCTTTTCGGAATTTTTTGTCAGCATGGTAGAGTCTGGTGAGGCAGGAGGCAGACTTGTGCAGACGCTGCAAATGGCCGCGCAATACCTTGAACAGCAGGCTGAAGTAAAAGCTAAAGTCAAGAATGCTTTTGCATATCCCGTCATTGTTTCAGTTATGTGTTTTATAATTGTCACGGCGCTTATAGTTTTCGTCATACCTGTATTCCAGAAACTATATGGTCAGCTCCATGTACAGTTGCCGTTACCTACCAAGTGTATTATAGCTTTGAGCGAGGCTGTGAAAAGCTATTGGCCCTTTTTGGTCACACTGATCGTTGGTTCTGTTTTTGGTTTGCCGAAGCTGCTTAAACGCCCGGACGTAAAGAGCCGTATGGACCGTTTAAAACTAAAGCTTCCCCTCGTTGGAAACCTCAACCGAATGATCATTGTCAGCAGATACGTGCAGACGTTTGCCATGATGACCTCTGCCGGGATACCTATAGTCGATGCCCTGGCTTTTGCCCGAAAGGTCGCCAATAATTCCGTATTCGATGATGCGTCAAACGGCATCGAACAGCAGGTACAGGCCGGCAACCCACTGGCTGATTCAATGTCGAAATATAGTATATTTCCGTCTTCGATAATCAATCTTGCTGACGCCGGAGAAAAAGCCGGTATTCTGTCGCAGATGCTTTTGAAAGGGACTGAAGTGCTGGATAAAAAAATTGGTCGCGCCATTGATTCTTTGCTGACCAAGATTGAGCCGGTTATGTCTGTCCTACTCGGATTGATAGTAGGTTCGATCATGCTTGGAGTATACCTGCCCATGTTTGATTATATGGGACAAATAAAATGAAACCATCAATAAAATTACAAAAGGCTGTTGGTGATAGTGCATCAAAATAAACATGATGATCGTTTTCCCGGGAAAAGATGCGAAGAAAACCGCATCTTTTTTTGATATGGCAATACATGTTTATAGGACGTCAAAAGCGTTATTTAAGTAAATAACGGCGTTTTATTTATTTTGGATAAGTCATCAAGTCTTTTTGACGATAGCTGTAATGGCTTTAATGTAGGTAGTGAAATCAAAATCTTATTTAGGAGTATTTGTTATGAAGAATAGAAAAGGTGTAACCCTCATTGAACTGTTGATCGTTGTATTGATATTGGCTGCACTGTCTGCAATTGCGATCCCTCGTATATCGCAAAGTGCAACTAACGCAAAGGCAAAATCATGCGCAACAAACATCGACATCCTTAACTCTGCTATCGAGCTTTACAATGCGGAGAACGATGCCTATCCGACAAATCTTACTACTATCACAGGCGATACATCACTGTTTCCTGATGGTGCGCCGGTCTGTCCGATTACCGGGGAGGTGTATTCTACGACGTTGTCTAACAACAGGGTAAATGCAACATCGCACAGCCACTGATTAACTGCATGCTGCTGGGAAAATAACCTGATCCGAGTTAACGTGTGTATATGGATATACATCTGACCAGGTTTGAAAGACTATTTCATAATCCGCTCTTAGGGAAAGAGTGGATTATGGTTTTTGCGGGACAGCAACAATGATTAGAAAGAATGTTAAAGCATATTCTCTCGCGGAACTGATCATTGTCGTTGTTGTCATTTCAGCACTTGCCGCTATTGCCTTACCTCGATTCAATTTCGCGATCATTTCCAATAACAGTGCGGACACATTTGCTCAAAAGATCAAAACGGACCTGCGAAGGACACGCAGCCTTGCTATCTCAAACGCCGCGACAAATTCTACTGGGTATGAGTTAAAGATAGTTGGTTCCGGTTATCAGATCAGTGACATGGGTACAAACGAAGTTATTGATTCTCACGATATTCCAACCAGGATAAGTCTGACGGGACAAAAGAGGTTTAAGTTTGGGCCGCTTGGAAATCTTAATCCATCCAGCGGAACTCAGTTGACTGTTATCGGAACAGATAAAACCTTTACAATTGACATTGTTCAGGCCACAGGAATGGTAAAATGTACAGAGGACTGATACATAATTCTATCGCCAGACAATCCCGCTGTCGTCGTGGATTCACCCTGACTGAGGTTATAGTCGCATCGACTCTTTTGCTTCTTGCGATCATACCGATCCTAAGGGCAATGACCGGATCATATATAGCTTCACAAAATATAAAACGCAAAACCAATTCGCTTGTAATGGCACAGGCCAGGATCGAAAACATCACGGCCAGTTCTGTTTACAGCTATAGTCAGAACTTCAGTGAAAGTGATACGTCGCTGGGGGATTCATATCTGTGCGATGTTAGTGACTCATCCGTGACGCAGGACCTTCGCAAGATCGTAGTAACCGTCGGTTTTGACAGCGACCATGATAATTCTCTCGATCAGGATGAACAACTCATATCGTTATCAACTTTGCTCGCTAAAAGAATATAAGCGTAATTACTGTTGAGCAAAAGTTATCGGACCGCAAAACTGTTTTCGCGTTAAATGCTTCTCGGACAGATATTTTGTCCCATAAAAGTTAGCACACCGGAGCAATATTCGCATATATCTGATAATCAGACTGTCTTCGTGATAATAACCGAATATTCTGCCTGTCGATTATTCTCTGTTCCGTATATACCGAAATACCTAAAGAGATTTCAGTTATTTTAGATGTTGCTTATGTTAAGAAATAAAACAAATAAAGGTTCGGTGATAATCCTGGTGGTATTTGCCACAGCGTTTCTGGCTGTTCTGGTGGCAGGAATGCTTCAGCTTAATACAGAAGAACTGCAGGTTATGCAGAATCATGTAAATGCCACAAAAGCTGTATATGTTGCCAAAGCAGGGCTTAACGATGCTATGTATGAGCTTAGGAATGATTCCGGGTGGGATGCAGGTTTTGCAAACAAGAATTTCGGTGAAGGCTCGTATACTGTCACGGTTTCAGGGTCGGCTGGAAGTCTGACAGTTGTGACAGATGCGGTGATGTCGACTGGGTACAATGCTTCGTTATCGGCGGACGTAACCGTCTCGCAGGGAACTCCGAACATTATTAGAATTGACAGTCTGAGGATCAACGAATGATAATTCAGGACAAGATATCGCTGGGGATTGATATTTCTGAAAACTTCATCAGTTTTGCGCTGCTGAAAGAGAATGCAAAGGGTATCACTCTATTAAAAGCCGGGCGTTTAGAAACGCCCCCAGCCTGTATCTCGAATGGGAATATTACGGATTCCACGATATTGGCAAAAGCGATCAAGGAACTGCTCGGCAAGCACAAAGTTAAATCCGCCAGTGCAGCGGTATCATTGTTCGCCTGGCCTACTCTGTCCCAGATAATCACTTTGCCCGAAGACATGCCGTCGAATATCGAAAACTATATTTACGGCGAAATTAAAAACAGCTCGACACTTGTCGGGAAAGAATGTTGTTACGATTATTGCCTGTTGAGCAATAACATCAGAAACTCTGAATGTAAAGTTCTCGCACAGGCAGTTAGTAACTCACAGATCGCTCCTATCCTGAAGGCTATGGATATAATCCAAATGAGATTGACAGCGATCGAGCTTCCGGCACATGCGTGGGTACGCGCTGCTTATGAGAAAATGATAGGAAGTAATTATAACAGGAATACAGTTGTATTATTCTCCAGGTCGTCTCAGACAGATATTTCTGTATTTAGAAAGGGACGTCTGGATTTTGTTCGCAGCGTAGATTTTGACAGCAACTCTATGGAGCCGGAACAATATATCGAAAAATTTATTCAGGAGCTTAAAGCTGTTATTCAGTACTATGATGTTGAAGTCGAAACTGAAACTGCCGTTGACTGGCAGATACTGTTGTATCTGGATAACTGTCACTACGCAGAAGATGTTATAAATCGGCTTAGCGAAAACTTCCATCACAATATTGAGCTTTGTACGGACAATAATATCGATGGTATGCTATCTGTTGCTGATCCGCAGAAGGCTGAATATATCTCGACCGTTGCCGTTGGCCTTGCACTTAGAAAATTAAGAACAGTTTCGTCAAAGGCAATGATAAACCTCATGCCGCATGATATTGTCGAAATCAACTCACTTAAAAGGTCTGCTCTGCTTATAACTAATATTGCTGCGATCGTCATGCTTGCAATTTTCATTCTGACCGGTATTAAGGCTGCAAAAGCAATAGACACTGAAAAAGCTATTACCCAAAAATATGATGCTCAGTCAACAGAAAGCATAAGTGATCTGTTCGAACACCATCACCATCTTGGTGATTCTATCAAACTTCTTGAAGAAAAAAGAGCTGCCTTGGCGGAACTTGATCTCAATGCAGCTGATACTAGATGGTCGGCCATAATGGACCACATAAGCAGTAATATTCCAGTCAATATGTCTATCACGAAGATGATGTATTCATCGAACAATACTATGTCGTTGTTTGGTAGTTCACTCGCTTACGAGTCGTCGTACCTGTTTGCGAATCTTCTGGCAGCTTCTGACTATATCGAAACGGCAATGGTGATAGAGACAAATAAGGACCAGACAGACGATCAGATGGTGACTTACAGAATTGATTGCAGCATCAGGCGAAATGGAAGGGCAAACGAAGATGTTGATTGAGAAATTATCGAAAACCAGTAATTCATCCAGACTTATGGTTGGTATTTCGACAGTCATTATACTTGCGATAGCGGTATACAACTGGGCTGTTACTCCACAGACAGGCTATTTGCATGCAGCTAAACAGTATGAGCAGATAATGGACGATTCTAAAAAGAAAATGATGTCCATGAAAACTCAGATTGCCGTTGATAATAAGAAGAAGGTTGAACTGACCAGTGAGATTGAGTACATCCAGAACCGAATTTTTACTTTGGACAATGCAGCACAGTTTTTTAGTTCTCTAAAAGATATTGCACAGCAAAACGGGGCTTCGCTGCTGTCCTTCAATTACATTAGCAATGTCACTTCTTCAAAGAAACGGCTTGTTCCTATAAATGCAGTTGCTGTAGAAACAAAAACCGCAAGGCTGAACATAAAAGGCACGTATGCCGGTATAAGAAGTTTCATGAACGCTTTGGAGAAATATTCTGAAGATATCGCGATCCTGGAACTGAACATCAGTTCGGAAATGGATAACCGGGACAACATGCTCAATTGTGACATCATTCTGAACATTTACATCCTAACTGAAACGGAGAATAATCCAAATGAATAAGATACGTATTTCAATTATCATCATCTGCATCGCTGTCAATGTTATAGCTTTGGCCGATGAAACAACAGGTACAGAACAAGCTGTCCGTAAGGATCCATTTGCGCCTGTGATCTCCATAAAGCCTGTAGTTGACAGTGTCGCCGCTAAGGTTCCTGTTACGGTTGTAGAAGAAGCACGGTCCATTGAAGAACCCATGCCCGCGCCTCCTCTATTTATTGCAACTGCAATGCTGAAGTTCCTAAGCGCCAAAAGTATGTCGCCAGCAGTAACTCAACTGCTTTCTGAGTACGGCTCTGTTTCGACTGACGATGAAACAAATACTCTGGTGATATGTGATTCCAGAGAAAATATCGATAGGATCATCGAAGAAATAAGAAAAGCAGACCGGACACCGAAACAAATACAGGTTGAAGTCGTTATACTTGATGTAACACTTTCCGACGATAACGAGATCGGAGTAAACTGGGCTGACCTGAATGTCCAGGCAGGCTATACCCAAAGCCTGTCAACTCTAACTAACGGCGGGTCGCTCAGCATCATTCAGGACAATATAAGCACGACAGTAAAGGCTTTGCAGAAAGTAAGAAATGTTGAGATACTGGCAAGCCCGCGCGTACTTGTTGTCAGTGGAAGAACGGCATCTATCAGCACTGTCGAAGAGATACCCTATGAAGAGCTTAGCCAGTCATCAGGAGGAGTTGGAACCTCAGATGCTATCACGTCGACGGCATTCAAAACGGCTGGTATCACACTTACGGTGAAGGCTACCATTACTGATGATGGGAAGATACTGATGCATGTTACTCCCGATCAGAGCGTCGATACTGGCTCACCGGGGCTTGACGGCAGGGTGCCGATCGTCAATCGGAGAACCGCTGACACCACTCTCCTTCTCGAGGATGGCCAGGTTGTTGCAATGGGTGGGCTTAGAAGAAAAGACAAGAAAGTTATGCACGATAAGATACCTTTGCTCGGCGATATTCCGTTTATCGGTTTTTTGTTCTCAAACGATAGAACTGTAGTTACCGAATCAGAGCTTTTGGTACTGATCTCACCAAGCATTTATCGGGATGATGCGGAAATCCCGGCCCAGCAGAAACAGATATTCAACGAGCTTAAAGGTTCAAGGCACTTGAGGTTGACTGAAACTGAACTAAAAGCTCAAGAGATCAAACCACGCCCTGAGTATGAGATGATCAGGAAAGCAATGCCTTCCGGGCAAAGACGAGCATTTTCGGAACATTACGACATGCAATAATTGATCTAAAGTCAGCAATAAATAAAGCCAGACCCCAAAAAATTCGGGACCTGGCTTCGGAGGAGGGTGATGAAAAGTTCTTTAATAGTCTTTAACGACTATGTATTTTTCTAAGTGTATATCGAAAAAAAAGCTAAAAATCTTTAACAAAAACAGGGTTTTTCAAATTTTTCTTCAAAAAAACGCGTCTGACAAAGTTGTGTCACCAAAATGCTTG
This sequence comes from Anaerohalosphaeraceae bacterium, assembly GCA_030641315.1. Taxonomy (GTDB): domain Bacteria; phylum Planctomycetota; class Phycisphaerae; order Sedimentisphaerales; family Anaerohalosphaeraceae; genus DAOWHR01. The sequence goes on from DAOWHR010000071.1 coordinate 9,207, forward strand.
CCTCTCATTACCTTTTACGCTTGATAAATCGCAGTGGTTCGCATATTATTCGTAATTACCTACATTTATTTTACAGGATAACCAATGGCAGGGCGAATTACTATTTCAGACATATTTGAAGCAAAAAAGCAGAAGAAAAAGCTTGTTGCGGTAAGTTGTTATGACTATACGACTGCATGCATGGTGGAAAAGGCAGGCGTTGACATCATCCTGGTTGGCGATTCTGCCGCGCAGGTTATGCTTGGGCACGATTCCACTTTGCCAGCCAAAATGGACTTTATGGTTGCCATTACAGCAGCCGTCAGAAGGGCGGCACCCAATGCCTGCCTCATGGCGGATATGCCGTTTTTGTCGTACAATCTCTCCCATGCTCAGGCAATAGAAAACGCAGGTCGATTTGTTGTCGAAGCAGGCGCCCAACTCGTGAAGATCGAAGCAACCCAGGCTCACCTCGACACAATTAAAGCCGTCATTGACGCAGGGATCCCCGTCGCCGCGCATATCGGCATCAGGCCCCAAAGCGTAATTAAACTGGGCAAACTCCGGGCCGAAGGCACTACCGCCGACCTTGCTTATGACATGATCTCGCTGGCCGACAGAATGGTTCGCGCCGGCGCCTGTTCGCTGCTGATAGAAGGAACTGCCCGCGAAGTTGCGGCATTGATCACCGAAAGGGTATCGGTCCCTGTCATCAGTTGTGGTTCAGGTGCCGACTGTGACGGCCAGATATTGATCATCACTGATATACTGGGAATTTCGCAGAATAGGGCACCGAAATTCGCTAAAAGCTATGCCGACCTTCAAACATTGATGATTGATGCTCTTACCCGATACGCTGACGAGGTGCGATCCGCTGAATTTCCGGATGATGATCACTGCTACCACATCAGGGAGGGGCAACTCGATAAACTGCTGAAAATGTTAAGAACTCTGCCGTGATTTACAGGGTATACTGAATGAGAACTGTTCCCAACAGGCACAATAGTTGAAAGGTTGGCTCGGTATGCCTGACGAACAATCAATATCAAGTCCCGTATCCGCATCGGTTAAGCCGGTCATCAGGCCGGCTTTGCTTGTCGAAGGTTATACGCTTAGAGATTACTCTACCTGCCTTCGGAACCTCTTTGTCGGCTTAAATGAAAAGAAATACTCTGCGGCCCTGGTATGCCCGCCAGGCAAAGGTGCCGAATCGGTAATATGCCCGAACGTCGAGCTTATCAGGTATCCTATGTTCAACATACCTTTGCTTTATTTGCAGAACAGAAAGCTGCTCATAGACAGTCTTGCAAAATTCAAGCCAACAGTTTTACATGCGATTTCACCGGGAAAATACTCCCTCACGAAATATCTCGCTCATGAATTGCAGATACCTTATGTTCTGACGTTCAACTCGCAGCCAAAAAAAAGATATAATTTTGTCGTTACCGATAAAAATTGTTCTTCGATTATAGCCTCTTCAAAAACCATAGCTGAAAGTATATCAAAAACTTATCGTCGCTGCAAAGAGCCGATCCACCAGATCACAATTGGGACATTCGTCACCGACACATGCGCAGCCTTTTCACAGACAAATAACATTCCGAGCATCATTGTCGCCCAAAAGCTGACTAATTCCGCCCATTTCCTGCCGCTGTTAAACGCGGTCAGACACCTTACCATCGAAGGTCGTGAATTTATCATTGCCATAATAGGGACAGGTCCTGCAGAACGGGACATATATCGCCACATTAGATCGATGGGCTTGTCGAATGTCATAACACTGGTTGGAAATATTCGTCCTTTGCGACGGATATTTGCCCAGGCCGACATCTTCGTACAGCCTGAGCCAACGAACCAGTTTAATTCCACACTGCTCGAAGCGATGAGCGTAGGTATGGCAGTAGCGACAAGCTGCCAGAGTAAAGACGATTTGATAATTGAAAACGAGACCGCAATACTTTTCGATCAGCATGATGAGATAAGCGTCTACTCAACACTTCAAAAACTGCTTGACAAAAGGGAGTTTGCAAGGCAGCTTGGAAAAGGTGCACAGGCATACCTCAGGAAAAACCACAGTGTCAGCAATATGACCGCGGCAATAGAAAACGCGTACCTGACAGCTCAGCAGCGATTCAAAGAAAAAGGTGTGCCGCAGTTACAGTCAGCCCCGCCAAAAACCTCACCTCAATAAATTGAAGTGTTCTAGTACTTTGTCCGCTGTAAATGTCAGGATTCAGCGTCAGCTCAATTAGTCAGCCGCAAGGCCGTCGAAGCAGGCAATCTTGCGGCATTGTCGATGCAGACGAACGTAGCGGATGGCTGATTGCAGCAAGCTGAGCCTGATATTTATCACGGACACAGTACTAACTGCCTGTCGATTGCTTTTTGTTGGTCAGATAAACTCCTGCACTAACCAGCAGCAGTCCGGCAAGCAGCGAAACCGTGATCGCTTCATTCAATACAAAATAAGAAATCACAATGGCAAATATTGGTACGAAGTTTATAAACAGTCCCGCACGCGTCGGTCCGATATGGCGAACTCCCTCATAGAACCACACAAACGCCACAACCGTCGCCCCCAACGCCAGGTATACCAGCCATCCCCATCCTGCCGCTGAGACATTAGCTGTTGCAGTCAGTCCGCCCTCAAGATACGCCGGCACTGCCAAAGCCGCCGTCCCGATCACCGAAGAATACGTCACAAGCACCAGGGGCGAATAGTCCTTCATCAGTACCTTGCCCACCAGCGAATAAGTTACCCAGCTCATAACACAGCAGAATATCAACAGCTCTCCCTTGCCGATCCCCTCCTGAAGTATTGCCGGAATATCCCCCTTTGATATTACCACTATCGCACCGATAACCGACAACGCTATTCCGGCAAGCTTTCTGATCCCCAGCTGTTCCCTGAAAAAAACGCAGGACAAAAGCGCGATGAATACCGGGTTGTTTGCTATGATGATCGATGCGCGGGAAGCCTCGATTGTCTGTAATCCTTTGAAAAAGCATACATTGTACGAAAACACCCCCGTCATCCCAAGAACTGTCATTCCTATGATCGGCCAGCCCTTTAACCTGGGCAAACGGCCTTCCTTGCTGATAGTAAGCCCAACCAAAACAACCGAAGCCATCGCAAACCGAATAAAAGCCGCCGAATACGCACCCAACTCGCCGGTTATGATCTTACCTGCAACGAACGAACCTCCCCATAGTGCTGCCGCTAATAGCAGCTTCATATAGATCATCATCACTCGGTCCCGAACACTTCCTCATACATTTTGTAGTTGGTCTCTTCCATCCCGAGCTTATCATAAACCTTTTGTGCTGAGGTATTGTCTTTTTCGACATACAGCCTGAGCCCGCAAATATCGCCGTCGCTTAACGCCAGCTTGCGAACATGATCATAGAGCATGCGAAACACTCCCCGGTTTCTCGCTTGGGGCAATACATATACGCTCTGCACCCACCAGAAAACACCGTCACGCCAGTCGCTCCATTCTCTGGTGATCATCAGGCACGCGATCACATTCCCTGCATCTTCGGCGACCACATAAAAACCCTCGCAACTGTTGCCCATCATCCGGTCTACGCCGCTTTTAACAACTTCGGAGCAAAGTACCTTCTCTTCTGTTTCCAGCGCCATCGCGATATTGAAATCTACAATTGCACCGGCATCCCGTGTTTCTGCAATACGGATATTCATCTGTTTTGGTGTTCCTGCCTGCTGTTGAATGCTACTTGATAAGTCCATATTCGATCAATGCTTTTCTTAGCAGTGGTCTCTTGTCATCATCCAGCGGAGTCATCGGCAAACGCATTTCTTCCGATGCCATACCAAGCATAGCCATTGCTGCCTTGATCGGAATTGGATTCGTTGATAAACTCAGCAGACTCTTGGCCAGAGTGTACAGCTTCTTGTGCCATTTCCTGGCCGATACAAGGTCGCCTTCAAGAATGAGATCCGTCATGGCTTTGACATCGGTCGGAACAATGTTGGCGACCACGCTGATAACACCTTTGCCCCCAACCGAAGCGATTGGCAATGTCAGAGAATCGTCGCCCGACAATATCGTAAGATCGCTGTAACATGCTATCTCGCTGGCGATATCCAGGCTTCCGCTTGCTTCCTTGACTGCGACAATGTTTTCGATCTCACCGAGCCTGATAATAGTCTCAGCAGTCATCCCCGCGCCGCACCGGCCAGGTATGTTATAAAGCACTACCGGCAGATCGACCTCTTCGGCCACTGCCTTAAAATGCTGAAAGAATCCTTCCTGAGTAGGCTTGTTGTAGTAGGGCGTTACCTGCAGCGTCCCGTCAACACCGACCTTTCTGGCATGAGCGGTAAGCTCGATGGCTTCTGCCGTACTGTTGGCGCCGGTACCTGCGATTACTGGAACTTTTCCGCCGACCGTCTTGACTACGAACGCGATCACTTCCTTATGTTCCTGAGGTGTAAGTGTTGGCGACTCACCCGTTGTCCCGACAGGAACAATACCGTCCGTGCCGCTGTCGATCTGGAAGTCGATCAGTTCCTCAAGCGTATCATAATCTACTCTGCCGTCCGAAAAAGGCGTTACGATTGCGACCATACTACCGTTAAACATTATATTCTCCAATTGCAAATAATTAAACTTTGCTTATCAATTCGATCATCTCTCTGGTGGCCTGCTGAATCCCAACAAGCACCGCCCGAGCGATAATACTGTGACCGATGTTAAACTCACACAATCCCTCGATAGCTGCCGCTGCGCCGATATTGCGATATGTCAGTCCGTGGCCGGCATGAACTATCAGCCCGCACGACACCGCAATATCTCTACCGTCACGGATGGCGTTTAGAGTCTTTTCGGCTTGCTTATCGTTTTTGGCGTTGGCATACATCCCCGTATGCAATTCGACCGCGTCACAGCCGGTTTCCGCCGAAACACATATCTGCTCTTCGTCCGGCACGATGAAAGTGCTGACGAGAATACCTTTTTTATGGAGTCGTTTGACAACCTGTTCGAGTCGTTTTTTCTGACCGGCGCAATCCAGCCCGCCTTCGGTCGTAAGCTCCTGGCGTTTCTCCGGAACAAGCGTCACCTGGTCGGGCTTTATCTTCTCGGCGATCTTAACCATCTCCTCGTCCATGCACATCTCAAGGTTCAGCTTGCTTGCGACGGTCTCTTTTAGAACGATCACATCCCGGTCGCAGATATGCCTTCTGTCCTGTCGCAGATGTACGGTAATCCCGTTGGCGCCAGCCAGTTCACACTGCACCGCTGCCCAGACCGGATCCGGTTCATCGGTAAGCCGTGCCTGCCGGATCGTCGCGACATGATCGATATTAACATTTAGTAAAGCCATCAGGTCTCCAGAAAAAAAATACTAGCCATAGCGATCCGCATAAAAAATGTGCCCTGATGCGTGGGTATAATATACTACAATAGTATTTTACACATTTCAATGCGGAATTATATCACCCTAAAGGGTGTCAATGGCGAATTATAACAGGCATTTGCACATCATCAAGCAAATTTAATGACATAATGCGATCAAAAACCGTATATCAGCCCTGATAACAGCCAGTTCAATGCCGAATAATCTTGACAAACCAACTCTGTTTAATTATAATGTTTGCATGAAGCTGAAGAACATTACAGCTATAATAACAGGCTCAACGGGCCATCTCGGAGGTGCTATAGCGATGGCTCTGGCTCAGCAGCGGTGCAACTGCATCTGCCAGTACAATACCAACAAGCACCTCGCCGACAAACTGGTCGATTGCCTTGAGACGCTCGGAGTAAAGGCCATCGCGGTCAAAGCCGATCTGACCCGCCCCGAAGACATCAACCGCCTGTTTTTCCTCTCACCGGACTTTCATGTTCCGCGTGTTCTGATCAACTCGGCAGCAATTTTCCCACGCCGCCCGTTGAGCGACGTCATGGTCGAAAACGTTCGCCAGACTCTCGATGTGAACCTGACCGCTCCGATCCTGATCAGTGCGATATTTGCCGAAAGGATTCGCAAACGGTATGCCGAACTGTTTGATGTGGAGCCGGACACCGCGCCGCTTGCCAAGATCGTAAACCTTACCGATGTCGCCGCTGCACATCCATGGCCGAACTACACAGCATACTGCGCATCAAAAGCAGGCCTTGCCGCAGCGACAGTATCTATGGCAAAGGAGCTTGCGCCGCTGATAACAGTAAACGCCGTAGCGCCCGGAATAATAAACCAGCCGCCGCACTTCACCGAAGAACAGAAAAAACGCCAGATCGACAGGATCCCGGCAAAACGACCCGCAAAACCATCCGAGATCGCTTCAGCGATTCTCTTCCTCCTCGAAAACGACTACATCACAGGCCAGACAATAACAGTCGACGGCGGAAGATATTTGTAACTTCTCCCCAAAAAAATGTAACAAAACTCCCTTTTCTCCGTCTATAGTTGATGATACTATAGCAGTCATTAACGAAAGGGCGATAAATGAGCGAAAATAATAGCGTTACCAGAAAGATCTTCCGCGGCATTTTAATATTCCTCAAGTGGACATTTGTTCTTGCCTTAACCGTCCTGCTCATAGCCGGTCTCTATTTTCAGGCTCCCTGGAAGGTGCTTGGCGTAATAATGATTTTTCTCTTTGCTCTAACGATCCTGCCAAAGCGGTCTCGAAAATACTTCTGGATCACAACCGCCTGCCTTGTAACAGCTCTTGTCATTTGGGTATTACTGCCAGACGACAACACCGGCTGGAAGCCATACACTTGCCAAAAAGAAATTGAAGCCATAAACGATAAATACAATATTCCAGACGATGAAAACGCGGCGGTCATTTACACCAGGCTGCTTGACAATGTTGATAAAGATGAGCTTTCATTTAACTTTGACGATTATTCCATTGGTGACAAGGTTAAAAAAAGCCCGTGGCAAAGTTCAGATCATCCCAAGCTGGCCAAGTGGCTTGCAGGACACAGGGAAACGATCAAAATGCTTTCCGATGCTGCCAAACGCGACAAGTGCTTTTTTCCTTATGCCAATAATGCTGATGTCATGGAGGACATCATGCCGCGGATTTCGCAATTACGTGCCTGCTCCCGACTACTAATGATGGCGGCTCAAAATGATTTTGGGCATGACAGAAACTCCGAGGCTTTTGATAAATACAGGACAATAATGAAAATGTCCGACCATTTGTACCACAACAACAGCCTGATCGAATTGCTTGTAAGTGTAGGAATAGAAGCGGAGGTGTATGGCTTTGTTAATGACTACATAATGGATTCGCAGCCGACCGAAGCTGATATAAGAGCGATTGAGGAGATTCGAGCTATACGTAAACACGACTGGCAAAAGGCATGGAAGGCCGCCGCTGATACTGAAAAACTTTTATACTATAAAACATTATACAGGGAGTATGAGGTTAACGAACAAGGCAAACTGCGTTTTGCTAGAAATTTAATAATTGACCTTCCGCCTGAGCTGCTTGAATTGTTGGGAAAGAATTCTACACCGGGTTATTGGACAAAGAGGCGATATAAGCTTTCCGCTTTTCTGTCATGGTTCTGGCTGCCGACTGACCCTGAGGTTGCTGGTGCTGGCCTTGAAAAGTTTTATAAAAGATATTATGAAATGACAGAAGATGATTGGCGTGGCGACCCAAAAGAATTTTCATTTAAGTCAATCAAGCTCAGATTTCCGGATGCCCTTGAGTTCTATAGCTATATTTCCGATCCGGGCTTGTATAAGGTTTTTCAATTGCATTGCCGAATAATATCGCACCAAAAGGCCACAGCGATAATACTTGCGATTAAAGACTATCACAACGAAAACGGTTCCTGGCCTCAAAGCCTTGACCTGCTTGGCCTTCCACCCGACCTGCTGATAGACGCCGTAAATAACCGCCCGTTTGCCTATAAACTAACCGAAGATGAATTTACTTTAGACAGCATAGGCATCGATCTGATTGATGACGATGGCAAACAACGCACGACATACCATGCTGATGGAACCAAAACTGTCTACGATGATTTCAGATTCTGGCCCCGTAAAGGTCGTGCAAAGGATTCTGAAACTTCCGGCCCAAAGCCCGGTATGATGCCCGGGATGCCCGGGATGCCCGGTTTTGATCCTAATATGATGCCAGGAATGCCTGGAATGCCCGGACTGATGCCCGGAATTGGTGGTATGCCTGGAATGCCAGCTGATGAGGCGAATTAGAATAATCCTGCTATGGCATAATCGCACAAAAATGTCATTATTTCATTTTTCTGTAACAAAGCGGCGGCAAATACGTCTATAATATTGTTGGATCACAAATGATATTGACGTAGGATACAATATATGAGAAAATTATACATGTCAAAAACTGACAAAAAGCTGCTGGGTATTTGCGGCGGGATCGGCGAATCTTTTGATATCGATCCAACCGTTGTCAGGGTTGCAGTATGCTGCCTGGCAATAATAACCGCACTGATACCGGTGTCATTGATGTACTTGGTCGCGGCAATGATAATACCAGAAAAACCGTACGAATAACAACAATATGATATTTGACAAAATTCAAAATATACCGCGTTACTCAGAAACCGCGTCTGCCCCATTGGCAGCGGCCTTTAAGCTTCTTAGCGAAGCTCCCTTTAACGATGTTCCGGATGGCCGTTACGAAGTCAACGGCCCCGATCTGTTCTACAATGTCGAGACTTATACGACAAAGCCACTGGCAGAAGGCCTGTTCGAGGCCCACAAAAACTACATCGACATCCAGTTGATAACGCAGGGCACAGAACTGCTTGCCTATACTCCCCTTAACGGCTTAAAAGTCGCTCAGGAATACTGCCCGAAAAAAGACATAGCCTTCTACCATCCCAACGGCCACACCGATTCGGTGATCCTCACTCCGGGCAGTTTCTGCATGCTCCATCCCGAAGACGCCCACATGCCCTGCAGAACCGTCCAGGCCCCGACAAAAGTACGCAAAGTAGTCATAAAAGTGAAAATATAGACCATTCAGCATTGCCGATCGATCATTTGCCGTAACACTTTAGCCAAATGAAGCTGTGTCCCCAAAATCAACCTCCAACACACTGATAGCAACCGTCCCGGCGAGAATGGGCCATCCAAAGAGCTAGCGGAGTCGGCGCGGTTGCGGTGCGTTTGCAGAAAAATCCCACAAACTTCACTCGGCTAAAATATAACGATTTGCCTGTTTTTATCTGTAGATACCCCTTGAAATCCAGCCTGTTTTCTGGCAGAATACCCCATCAAACGGTAGACCATACAATTATTAGTGAAACCGCTTTACACTTAACAGCAATAAGGAAACAGGCAAATGGCAGATAAGATCAAGACAACAATATCACATCTCAATAACTGCGTTGACCACGAGGTTACCCTCTCAGGCTGGCTCTACAACTCCCGCTCAAGCGGCAAGCTTGTCTTTCTCATCCTGCGAGACGGCACGGGTCTTTGCCAGTGCATCGTCGAAAAAGAGAAAATGCCCGAAGACGTATTCGATGCCGTCAAACATCTCGGCCAGGAATCGTCACTTCGCGTAACCGGCTTATGCCGCGCAGAACCCCGCTCGCCGGGCGGCCACGAAATTGCCGTTACCAGCGTTGATATTGTTTGCCCGACTAACGACTACCCGATAACACCCAAGGAGCACGGAGTCGATTTCCTTATGAAGAACCGACATCTCCACTTTCGCTCTCAGCGGCAATGGGCGATAGGCAAGGTTCGTCATACGGTGATTGACGCTATTAGAAGATTTTTCAATGACAACGATTTTACTCTGATCGACACCCCGATATTTACCACGATTGCTGGCGAAGGCGAACAGACCCTTTTCGAGGTGGACTATTTCGGTCGTCCGCTCCACCTGGCCCAGACAGGCCAGTTGTACCTGGAATCCGCCGCGATGGCGTTTGGCAAGGTCTACTGCTTCGGCCCGACATTCCGTGCCGAAAAGTCAAAGACACGCCGCCACCTGACAGAGTTCTGGATGGTAGAACCTGAAGTAGCATACACCGACCTGCCGGGCCTGCTCGAGCTTGGCGAAAACTTTGTCTCATTCATCGTGCAAAAAGTTTTGGAAGATAACCGCGCCGAACTTGAAATGCTTGGCGCCGACATTGCTCATCTTGAAAACATCAAGGCCCCGTTCTATCGATTGACTTATACGGAAGTGGCTGATATTCTCACAAGCGACCGAACCGTAAAATTCATGGCCGATCAGCTTGCCGCCTTCAACGCGAGAAAGACGGAGATAGAAAAGCAGCTAGCGGATATCGATGCCCAGACAAAGGCGGGCGGAATGAAAAAGTGGAAGCAGGAAAAGAACGCAAGGCTCACGATCGAACTGCGAAGCGAGCTGTCAGAACTCGAAACCAAAATTGAGAACAATCCCAAACACGCACAGTTAGCAGCCGACTTCAAATGGGGCAAGGACCTCGGCGGCTCCGACGAAACCATAATCTCGCTTATGCACGATAAGCCCGTATTTATCACCCACTACCCGAAAAAGGCAAAAGCGTTCTACATGAAGACTGACCGCTCGAACGATAAAGTTGTCGAGAACTTCGACCTGATCGCTCCAGCCGGCTTTGGCGAGATGATCGGCGGATCGGTACGCGAAGACGATTACGATTACCTCGTTGAACGCGTCAAGGAAGAAGGCTACGAACCCGAAAGCTATGACTGGTATCTCGACCTCCGCAAATACGGTTCGGTCCCGCACGGCGGCTTCGGCCTCGGAGTCGAAAGAACTGTAGCATGGATAACAGGCGAAAAGCACATCAGACAATGCATACCCTTCCCAAGAATGATGGATAAGGTTTACATCTAAACTGATACTCTTGCCGCAAACTGCTTCATATTATGTAGGTGCTGATGGAAACCTGGACAATACAAAAACTGCTTAACTGGATGACTGACTACTTCACGCAGAAGGACGTTGACTCTCCGCGAATATCGGCTGAGATGCTGCTTTGCCATATCCTAAAGCTCGAACGCATTGAGCTGTATATGCACTTTGACCGTCCGGTTTCTGCTGACGATCTGGCCAAACTTCGTGCCCTTGTTAAGCGTGCCGCCG
>DAOWHR010000066.1 GCA_030641315.1 Anaerohalosphaeraceae bacterium
AAAATTCGACCCTGACAAATGGGCCGCCGCCGCGAAAAACGCAGGCATGAAATATGTCGTTTTCACCACAAAACACCACGACGGCTTCTGCATGTTCGACTCCAAATACACCGATTATAAGATCACCGACAAGGACTGCCCCTTCCACACAAACAAAAAAGCGAACGTAACAAAAGAAGTATTCGAGGCTTTCCGAAACAAGGGACTCTGGGCGGGCGCATATTTCTCAAAACCAGACTGGAACTGCGATTACTACTGGGACCCATACTTCCCGCCGCTAAACAGAAACGTCAACTATGATCCGTTAGAGCACCCTGAAAAATGGAACAAATACGTTGAGTTCACTCACAATCAGATACTTGAGCTTATGAGCGACTACGGCAAAGTTGACATCCTCTGGCTCGACGGCGGATGGGTAGCGAAAGAATCCCAGGATTCGATCAAAGAGTACTGGGCCTCGAAAGTTTCCGATACAAAGTCCGGCTTCATGAAATCATCCATCGTCAATCAGGACATCCGCATGGACCAGCTTGTTGAAAAAGTGCGAGCAAAACAACCGGGTATCATCGTAGTCGACCGCGCTGTTGAGGGTAAGAACCAGAACTACTTAACACCTGAAAATCGTGTCCCGGAAAAGGAACTGCCCTTCCCGTGGGAATCCTGCATCATCGCAGGCGGCGGATGGTCATGGACACAAAACGCAAAATACAAATCATCGCACGAACTGGTTCACATGCTCGTCGACATCGTCTGCAAAGGAGGAAACCTCCTGCTGAACATAGCTCCCGGCCCGGACGGAGCCTGGGATGATGACGCATACCAAAGACTTGAAGATATTGGACGATGGATGGACATAAACGGCGAGGCGATCTATTCAACCAGAGCAATACCTCCCTACAAAGAAGGGAATATCTGTTACACCAACAAAAAAAATACAAACACCGTTTACGCGATCTACACACCGGACGAAGGCGTTTCAAAAATGCCCGCAACGATCAACATACCGGCCTTCACTCCAGCAGACTCATCAAATGTAATATTGCTGGGATTCGACAAACCCCTAAAATGGCAGGCAGCAGATAAAGGAACGATTGTTAAAATCCCAAAAACGCTAAGAACAAATCCGCCATGCGAATACTCATGGGTAATAAAATTCCAAAAAGAAAATAAGATTGGCCCAGCAGAGATCATCAAAGAATATCTGAAGCTGCCGCATCCTGAAGAGGATATGATGGGCGAGGCGCGTACGGTAAGAATGGATGTTCTGCGAAAGTTAAAGGACACTCCTGACAAGTCGGTCGAGGCGATTGGGATTGCATTGACTAAGATTAATGACAGATTGCAGCGCTATGAACTTGCCGGGTGTCTTGAAAGTTTTTTCCTTACCGAGCGGTCGGCTGAGGTTTTGTGCGGTCTATTGGATGATGAGGATGTGCTTGTTCGTTGTATTGCGGTAAGTGGTTTGCGAAGAATGTCTGGGCGTATTGAGAGGAGAGGCCCTCAGCGACGAATTAATTCCCGTTATGAGGGTGGAGACGGCATGATATTGATTTTCGACAAAGATGAGATTTCGCAATATGTGCATGAACCCAAGGTTGACGGTCTTATGCCTTACCTGATCAAGGCGGCTGGGGACAGTTCAGAGGATGTTCGGATAGGTGCGTTGTATGCGCTTGCCGATACGGTTGAGACCGAGGCGGCGGATAGGATCCGTGAAAGTTTGAAAGATGAAAGCAGCAGGGTTCGGTTTTATGCGGCGTGTTTTCTTACCGAGTATGATGAGGCTTGTGGGCTTGACCAGTTAAAGGCGAATCTTAAGCGGCTAAGAAATACTGAACCTGACAAGAATTATAAAGATCGCCTTGATGATCATTACTCATATTACGACGACATAGGGAGGCTCCTGGCTTCTTTTGAACGGATCACCCGTATGAACATGGGAACAGTGCCGATGAATCCGCATCTTATGAGTGATCTTAGGAAGTGGCCGGAAGTGAAAAAACGCTATAAAACACTGCTCGACACCTGGAGTGTGTGGTGGGAGGCGGCCGAGAATACTGTGGCTAAGTATCCTTTGTGATGACAGGTTTGCCGATGTGATTTTCAAACTGCAATGATTTTTCTTTACCATTTGTCAGATCATCGTTACAATAACTCATCCCAAACGGGCGAATCCTGAACTAATAACTTGAAACTAAAAACTTCCAGACTGGCCATCAGCCAGCTTAAGTAAAGGTGAAAAAATTGGAACTGACTGACAATCTAAATATTAAATGCTTTAAGCCCTTAGTCGCACCTTACATACTCAAGGACGAACTGCCGGTTGACGATCGGATCGCTCACCTTATCTCGCTATCACGTTCTGCAATTCAGGACATTCTGCTGAACAGGGATAAACGACGGATAGTAATTGTCGGCCCCTGCTCTCTCCATGATTGCCAGGCAACATTAGAGTACGCCAAAAAGCTCAAGCACCTGCAAACTAGTGTTGAAGACAAACTCCTGATAATAATGAGAACTTATTTTGAAAAGCCAAGAACAAGATTGGGCTGGAAGGGCATGATCTATGACCCGCATCTTGATAACTCTTATGACATCGAAGGAGGCCTGAGGCAGGCACGCGAATTATTGCTCTCAATATCTAAAATAGGTTTACCAGCCGCCATCGAATTCCTCGACCCAATCGTTCCGCAGTACCTCGCCGACCTGATCTCTTGGGCCGCTATCGGGGCAAGAACTACAGAATCTCAAATACACCGCCAGATGGCAAGTGGCTTGTCAATGCCTGTAGGTTTTAAAAATTCCACAGACGGCAGCATCTCCCCGGCATTGGATGCTGTAAAAGCAGCTTCAAGCCCACACTCATTTATGGGAATAGACCGCAACAGCAAAGTCGTCATCGCTGAAACAAAT
>DAOWHR010000151.1 GCA_030641315.1 Anaerohalosphaeraceae bacterium
ACTCTTTCTTCACTTTTCAAGATAGGTCCTTTCGCGTAAAAAGAACCTATTATAACTATATAAATTATCGTATAGTTCACGATGTCCTGGACCCTGCGAGGGTCTACGATGTCCTGAACCTTATCAATTAGCTACTATCTACTGTTTTCTTGTAACGAAATCGGTAGATGTCCGTCTATGATTACAGAAGTTCGGGCGAAAGCGGTGATTATTTGAGTTTTTTTAGTTCAATCGCCCTGCTTAACAGTGAAAAAAGGAGGTTTACAATGATTCGTTTTCAATGCAACAAATGTGATCGTACAATAAAAGTTTCGGATGCTTACGCAGGCAAACGCGGCAAATGCCCCGCCTGCGGAACCTCTATCACCGTCCCCGGCAGCGATGTGGAGATGGCACTTGTCGGTGCATCGACAAAGACAGCCACTGCTGTTCAGCATGTACGTTTTACGTGCGCCATGTGCGACAAACCCGTAAAAGTGTCAGGCAGGCTTGTCGGCAGAACCATAGAATGCCCCAACTGCAAATGCTACCTGGAAGTACCCGACGAAAACGCAAAAAAACAGCAGCCAAAACCAGCTTCCGATGATAGTTTACAGCTAAAAGCGGGGCAGCAAACAGACCCGCAAAACAGCCTGTACGACTATCTCGAAAATCACTTGATCGACCGTAAACCTGCTTCCAATAGCACCAAAGGTCGAATCGGCGCAAGCAAACTGCCGCCGATCATTCAGATATTACTGTACCCGATCAGCCTGAGCGGATTGATGACCTTGGCAATATTCACCTTTGGACCAATCGTGATCGATGCGTTAGCACTGGTCTGCTTGTTTTCATGTATCGGCCCATTTATCATTCTGTTCATATACCTCGCATGGGTCTCGTATATGTTTTGGTTCTTCAGTTATTGTGTCCAGCAAAGCTCCGAAGGCGTTCCACGTGCCCCGCAGACAATCGGAGTCGATGAAGGTTTTGGCGAGATGTTCTTTCAGATGCTCCGAATACTCGTCTGCATGATAATCTTCCTGCTGCCAGCAACGTTATACCGCTACTACGTTGCTCAGGACACGCTCTATTGGATCATCTTCTGTGCAGGCATGGCGTTCTTCCCGATGGCACTGCTTTCGGTAACAATGCACAACAGCCTTTGCGGATTAAATCCCCTCCTGCTGGTCGTATCGATCATCAAGACATTCCCTCGATACTGCATTGTTGCCCTAAGCGCTGCTGTTTTGATACTGATGATGTTAGCGACAAATCTACCGAAAGAGCAGGCATCTCATATCGCGGTAACTCTAACACTCAACGGCATATATTTCTACCTGGCGCTAATACTGGCCAATGTACTCGGCAGGTTCTACTACACCAGCAAAGACAGGCTTGACTGGCAGGTATAAGAACTGCTCACACTAATCGGTTTCTGTGAAGCGTTTTCTGTAGAGCCTTGTCTGGAGTGGGTTCTTCCACGCGGTCCAGTCCGCATCACCCGGCTCATTGTCTATCGCGTCTATTACCTGATTCATTTTAGAATCAAGATCATCAATTCGGCTTACCATGAACGCTTCTGCCGTCGCGGGCAGTTTTGGCGAACCGAAGTCATATTGACCGTGATGGGACAGTATAATATGCTCAAGACAGGAAATGACATCATCGTCTACCTCAACACCTTTGGCCTTGAGGTTTTTGGCCTTCTCTTCGATCATGGCAACACACTGAACGATATGGCCGACCAACTGGCCCTTATCGCTGTATGAAAAGCCCATTTTATACGACAGTTCGCTGGTCTTGGACATGTCGTGCAGGAAAATGCCCGCATAGACGATGTCAGCCTGAACCTTGGGGTACATCGGCAGGATGGATTTGGCGACCTTTAGCATATTGTGGGTATGTTCCAGAAGTCCCCCAAGATAATTATGGTGCATCTGAACCGCCGCCGGAGCAGTGCAGAATTGTTTCATCAGGTCCTTATCCGTCAAAAACTCGGTTAGAAGTGCCCTGACAGTGGGAATCTTGATTTCACCAAGGATCGTGTTTACTTCATTGAACATCTCTGCAACGTTCTTTTCAGTGCGGGGCATATAGTCGCTAAGGCTAACCTGATCAGGATCTACTACTATAACATCATTAATAATTACCTGCATGGCACCCTGATAAAGCTCGCTTTTGCCGCGTATCTTGACAAAACCCTCACTTGGCAGAGAATCGTATATCTGCTGGGTCGCTTGCCACATTCTGCCGTTTAGCTTACCTGTTTTGTCAGACAGGAACATCGCAATGTAAAGATCACCCTTGGTGGTATTTCGTAAAACGGGCTGCGTTACCATAAAGACATCTTCGAACTGCTGCCCCGCTTTGATCTGATCGACAAACAAATGAGCCATTTATTACTCCTGTAATCTGAATATCATGATTGAATAGAATGCGGCATTCTAATGGCAGCCGTGTGAAAAATCAAAATTATCTTTGCTTGTTAGGGAAAATTGTCTTTTCAAATACTGTAAATCCTTTTAAAATCGGCACCTGTATGGATCAGATAGCTAAAAAACAATCTCAGGACAACAAAAAAGAAGCAATTACCTCCTTTTTTCGAATTTTAGGATGCACCGCCTTCTTTGCCTGCCTGTTCCTATATTGCTGCAAAGCCATCCGAATTGACCTGATATACCAAAAATTTGCCCTTGACCCATGGATCGTACCATTTGAACCAGGACTGGAATTCTTCAAAACCTTTCTTGATGAACCCGGCCGAATTCTCAGCTACATTGAAAGCTTTCTGTTCCAATGGTACTACTTGAACACGAGTGGATCGATCATCGCTGTATTGGTCGCAATGTGTGCATTTCTGGCAACATACAGTTTATTAACCGTTTTCAAGGTCAAAGGCAGGTACTTCCTCGCTTACTGCCCCGCGATAGCTTTCGCCCTAACCTGCAACATCTACGACAATATGCTTTACAACTATGCAGGCCTGATAATAGCTGTCGTCTTCGCGGTACTTTATATCATAATTGCACCGAAAAACAGACCGGTCAGCATACTGATATTCTCAATACTGTTTGCGTCACTTTATTTCATGATAGCCGCTTTCAGCCTGATGTTCGCATTGCTCGTACTCATATACGAAGCTGTTCCCGCTCGCAGGCAGGCAACCGCCATTACACAAGCTCTGATCGCATGTGCCGTCATCATTCTCATTGGTACGATCGTCTGCGGAATACCGATCAAAGAAGCCTTTATGCAAAATCTTACCTTTGCACCGCGCCCATGGGCTTGCCCATTTAGCATTAATGTCTTTTATGCGATGTGCGGACTGATCCTGCTTGCTTCACTGATCTTCGGGACATGGCACAGGCTCGCCCCAAAACCAGAGAACGAAAATACACATCCCCGCACTTTAATAAATACGATTACTGCTGCCATACAGTTGACCGTCGCAGTAATTATCTGCACTGTTGCTCTGTTCTTCTCATTCGAACCATCAAACAAAGTAAATCTTCTGAGCAAATATTATGCCCGTCAATCAATGTGGGATGAACTGATCGAACTTGGGGAAAAAAATCCCCAACTGCATAAATACCTCTTTTTCAATCACGATCACACACGGGCTTTGTTCCACACTAACAGGCTGGAAAGCGAACTCTTTAAATATCCGCAAAGCATTGATGCGTTGTTGCTTTCGGTCGAGGATGTCCAGCAATCCAGAGAATACTACGAAAAAGCTGGCGCCATTATGCTCGAATTGGGCTATGTCAACGGTACCGAAATAAACAGTTTTGAATTACTTGAAGGATCTGGAAACTGGCCCCTCGTTCTGGAAAACCTGGCTTTGATAAATCTGGCAAAGGGACAGGACCAAACCGCAATGGTATTCCTGAACAAACTAAGCAAGGACATCCTGCAGGGAAAACAAGCCCGACAAATACTCCAGCAAATAAAAAATGACCCAGCACTTTTAGATAATAAACGAATCCGGCATCTCCGTTCCATCGCGATCACCGAAGCGGACCTGCCAACAATAGGATATGATACCGACGACTTCTATCTGTGGCTGCTCAGAAAGAATCCTAAAAACAAAATGGCTTTTCAATATATGATGGCCAAATCCCTGCTCAAGGAAGATACAAATAAGATTGCCGAAAATATATACAGGCTTGACGACCTCGGATACGACAAACTCCCAAGGTATTACGAAGAGGCACTGGTCATAGAAACACAGTTAAACAAAGATATAAACATCCCTGAAAAATGGAAGCCTTCCGCAAAGGCCATGCAACAGGGAAATGCCTTCCTACAGACCTATGCGATTTACAAAAAAGACAAAGCAAAGGCCATGAGAGTACTGACGCCTGAATTCGGCGACAGTTTTTATTTCTATTTCATGTTCAATTAGCGAAAGTATACATGACTGTGATACATCATTTTAAAATAATAATATCCGTTATCATGGTCATTCTTATTCTGACTTGCTCTGCGGCTGCTGCTGAAAACAATAGCGGCTTTGACCGGCAGGCAAAGATCCGACCCGACTACACTTCGACTGTGATCCCGCCAAACATAGCACCGTTGAACTTCACGATTCTGGAAGACGCAAAAAGCTATCGCGTAAAAGTCTATTCGCAAACCGACAAAGATGGCTTTGAGATCGCCAGCAATACCCGGGAAATAAAAATTCCCGAAAAGAAGTGGAAAACACTGCTAAATGACGCCGCAGGCAGGAACATCTTCTTTGATATTTCAATAAAAGACGACAACGGCAATTGGAAGAATTTCAAAACGACTCCCAACCAGGTTGCACCGGAACCGATAGATGGATACCTCGCCTACCGTTTCATCAAACCAATTTTTAATAACTGGGAAAACGTCGAAATTCGACAGAGAAACATCGAAACATTCAAAGACGACCAGATAATCCACGGCAAAAAAATCGGTAGAGGCTGCGTAAACTGCCACACCTTCCTGAACAACGAAACCCAGCAGATGGCCATCGGTTTTCGAAGCAAAAAAGGCGTAGGAACGTTCTTATCGATCAACGGTGAACTTCAAAAAGTTGATGCCAAATGGGGATATACTTCATGGCACCCAAGCGGTAAATTGGCAATCTACTCCGTTAACAAAGTCAGACAGTTCTTCCACGGAGTCAGCACTGAAGTCAGAGATGTTGTGGACCTCGATTCTGCAATAGCATATTACAACGTCCAGGAACAGCAGGCCCACACCGCACCGGAACTGAGCGACATCAATAGCCAGGAAACGTACCCAACCTGGACACCGGACGGAAAGTGGCTCTATTTCTGCGCAGCACCGGTACTCTGGCAAGACAGGGACAAAATGCCGCCTAAAGAATATGACCAGGTAAAATACGATCTCAAAAAAATAAGCTACGACATTGAAACAGATACATGGGGCAAGCCCGAAACTGTTCTGGAAGCGAAAGACACTGGCAAAAGCATTCTACTGCCAAGGGTAACACCCGACGGGAAATTCCTCGTTTTCTCAATGTGTGACTACGGCTGCTTTCCCGTCTTCTCACCAAGCAGCGACCTGTACATCATGGATCTTCGCACCGGAAAATGGGAAAATATGGGCAATCAAATTAACAGCCAATACAGCGAGTCATGGCACAGTTTTTCAAGCAACGGTAAATGGATGGCATTTAGCAGCAAGCGTCGAGGCGGATTATTTACAAGAACGTTTTTCTGCTACCTCGATGATAATGGAGAGCCGTCAAAACCGTTCATATTGCCTCAGGAAGATCCCTTGCGCTACGATTCAATGTTGCAAACATTCAGCGTACCGGAACTAATAAAAGGCCCCGTAATAGTTAGCCCCAGGCAGATCACCAAAACTATACTCGCTGAAGAAAAAATTAAGGTAAACATGCCCCTGACAGGCGCAACGCCCAAGGTCGATTCCGCCCAGCCATGGCAGCAGGTAAGAGAATAAACGGTTAGTCTGCCTCTTTTATATATACCTGCATCAGTATCAGAACTTCCTCATTTATGAGAATAATTATTCCTGAGTATTCTTAATAGTGAGAGTCAAGCCCGATATAATCCATCGCTGCTAAAATACAAAAACTACCTCCCCCAGCCCTAAACCACTATTTCACAAACACTTACGTCCACCAGTCCGCCAATATCATTTTAGCACCAATATTTAACGATTCTGGCAAGCCGTTTGCTCTTAATATCAATAGGACATCTTTCAGGTCCACAGAGGTGTGCTTCACAGTACATACCCACTGCGTTTCCGGGAAATATCCTTCCTATGGAAGGTGATTGAAAAAGGAGGTTGTTGATTATTAATTATTTAAGAAAGGGTAGGACATGTTAAAAAAGGAAAGTGTAACAAAACGCACGGCGATACTTTCGATCATAATGGTGATCATGGCGTTGTTTGCGGCCCGGACTTTCGCTGAGTTGGAGTCATTTGAACAACTCTGGGAAGAATCCGGTCACGCCGACGTTACCGCCGAAGCATTTATCCACTGGGATGATGATGGTGAAATATCAACACGCTGCGCGAAATGCCACAGCACACCTGGCTATCTTGACTTCCTTGGCGAAGACGGAAGCACTGCCGGTACGGTTGATGCCGCAGCCCCGACTGGAACAACTGTCGAATGCGCCGCTTGCCACAACCCCTCAACCGCAGCCATGACAGCCGTAACGTTCCCCTCTGGAATCGAAGTAACAGGCCTAGACGCAGAAGCACGCTGTATGCAGTGCCATCAAGGCCGATCATCGACTGTACATGTCAATAACAAGATTGCAGGCGACACCGAGTTACCCGATGATGATACGCCAAGCTCAAAACTCAGCTTCCAGAATGTCCACTACTATGCCGCTGCTGCAACACTAATGGGTAGCCAGGCAATGGGCGGATACCAGTATGACGGCAAAAGCTATGACGGAAAATTCACTCACGTCGAAGGACTCGACTCATGCGTCAAATGTCACGACCCACATTCACTTGAGATTAACACTGACAAATGTGCGACATGCCACACCGGCGTTGAATCACACGATGATCTTAGAAATATCCGTTTCGCAGGTTCGATGTCTGACTACGACGGCGACGGCGACACAACAGAAGGCATCGATGCCGAGATACAGGGCCTAAAGGAAATTCTCTATGCCGAAATGCAGGCTTATGGCACTGACATCGGTTCGATAATTGTCTACGATGCCCATTCCTATCCATACTGGTTTGATGGAGCAGGAGCAAGATACGTCTTCACAGCACGTATGTTAAAGGCGGCCTACAACTACCAGTTCGCTTCCAAGGATCCCGGAGCCTTTGCTCATAATGCAAAATACGTTATCCAGATTCTGCACGATTCTATAGAGGACCTCAACCCCGCTGCCGTCGAAGGACTTGACCGCGACGACCCAGGCCACTTCGCAGGATCAAAAGAAGCATTCAGACACTGGGACGATGATGGATATGTCAAGGCAAGTTGCAGCAAATGTCACTCTGCAAAAGGACTTCCATTCCAAATTGATAATGGCGTCACCATTAATCAGCCCCTTTCAAACGGGCTGGAATGTGCTACATGTCACGATTCGATGCCTGAATTCACAAGACGCATCTCCGAGGAAGTAACTTTCCCAAGCGGACTCGTTCTTGCATTCCCAGGCAATACGGACTCAAATCTCTGTATCAACTGCCACCAGGGACGTGAATCGACCGTCAGCGTAAACGCTGCACTTGAAGGAAAAGAAGAAGATACGGTTTCAAGCAGCATCAGATTCAAAAACAGCCATTACTACCCTGCCGGTGCCACACTGTTCGGCACTGAAGCAAAGGGAGCCTATGAGTATGCTGGCAATTCCTATAAGGGACGTTTCGAGCATCAGGGAACTCTCAATCGCTGCACAAACTGCCACGACAGCCACAGCCTCGATCTTAAGATCACTTGCGGAGGATGGTGTCATGAAGGCAACGACCCGAAAAAGTACCGTGAAGGTACCAACGACTGGGACGGCGACGGCAACCTTGCTGAAGGTCTTGGCGGCGAAGTGGATTCCCTTCACCACATCCTCTGGGATACGATCCAGGACTATGCCGCAAACATCGCTGGTATGCCTATACAGTACTCAGCCGGATACCCATACTACTTCAAGGACGTAAACGGCAACGGTGAAGTTGACGATGAGGATGGCAGCTACAAGTCCTTCACGCCAAGACTGCTTAGGGCCGTATACAACTACCAGTTCGTAAAGAAGGATCCAGGTGCGTTCGCCCATAACGGCAGATACATCGTTCAGATACTCCAGGACAGCATCGTTGATCTCGGCGAAAAGGTTACTGTAGACACCGACGACATGATCAGACCGGATGCAACCGGCCAATTCGACAATTGCGGAGATGCTACACATCCGTATCCGATCGGCGACATCAACAAGGACTGCGTCGTTGATCTGTTCGACTTCGCGATGATGTCAGGACATTGGCTTGACGATAACAATCCGAATTAGCCCAACAGCTGATATGACCTGAATTTTACAAGGTCCCCTAAAACTGGCCCGTTGAGTAGAAATGCTCAGCGGGCTTTTTTTGCATCGAAATAACCTCATCAAACTCCGCGAATAAGCCTTTTTGTAATACTTTAGCCAAGTGTCAGATACGCCTTGTCATTCCAGCGAAGGCTGGAATCCAGCGTAAAATAGCTTCCGCCGCAGGCGGTATCCTGTCATTTAACATTTGGCTAAAATGTTACGCCTTTTTAAACTTTTTTTGATTATATCACTCCTCTTTCAGACCGATATCACACTTAAGTAAAAAATGAAATCATGACATACTGTTAAGTTCCGATAATATGAGAGATAAAAAAGAACAAAAACAGATTCCATTGGACAGGCTTCACGACGAAGCAGCTATCCCGGAACAAATGACCATTGCCAACCTCATCGAGCAGCTTGATTCCGCGCAGGAAAAGATAGATTCACTGGAAAAACAGATTGAGATAAACTCCTCAAAACACTTCGATCTGATGCACGAAAGTGTAAACACGATCGTACAGAACGAACAGACAAAACTGAACTCCGCGATCGAATATCTGCCCGAAGGTCTTATAATTATCGATCCTTTTGGCAACATCGAAAAAGCGAACACTTCTGCACGAACATTGCTGACCGGCAGCGACAACGCCCCGATTGACTTGATCGCCAAGGCTTTGGACGCTTTAGGTATCAAAAACCTGATTGCCAGCAACATTAACTCAAGAAAAAATGATCAGGGCGAATTCAGGTTCAGATCACAAAACAACAATATTCTCCAATTACTCTGGCATGTGATCGATGACGATAACGACAAACCAATCGCAACAGTGATAACCTTAAAGGACATGACAGAGGAAATTGAAAACAGCAAAGCTAAAAGCGACTTCATCGCTGCAATATCGCACGAATTGAGAACGCCCCTGACAAGCATACAGAACGCCGTATCAAACATTCTCGCTGGAGTCACAGGCAGGATAAACGCCAAAACAAGAACATACCTCAACACCGTCACAGCTGACTGCCGCAGGTATGCCACACTGATAAACGACCTTCTCGATACTTCAAAGCTCGAAACCGGCGCGATGCCGCTAAACAGGTGCGCCATCGGCATCGAAACAATTATCAATAAAGCCATTAAAGCATTCACAGCGATAGCCGACGAAAAAAGTATTGAGATAAACGCTCAGCTTGACCGACGCGTCCCGCCACTTCTCGCCGACCCGCAAAGAATAGAACAGGTACTCGCAAATCTTCTCGACAACGCCATAAAATACACTCCAAAAGATGGCAGGGTAACAATCGCTGATTACGAAACACCCGAAAGTGTTATCATAACTGTCACGGACACAGGAACTGGTATACCGGATAATATTCAAAGCAGGATATTCGAAAAGTTCTACCAGCACCACAGACAGGCCGGAGCAGGATACCAGGGAGCAGGACTTGGACTGGCAATATGCAGCGATATAATAAAGGCACACGGCGGCTCGCTATGGGTCGAAAGCCTACAGGGAAACGGATGCAAATTCAGCTTTTCAATTCCAAAAGTAACACCCGCGATCATCCTCAACAAACACCTCACCGACTTATCGGACTCTATAAATTCTCCCAAAGAAAATACGTCTTTGATAATGCTAAAATTCCAGTGTCCGGACCAAAACGATAGTCATCTAAACGAACACGCTAAAAACGTCATAAACAGTTTAATTGAGATATATAAACTTTACCCTGAAAATAACAGCGACCTTGTTCTGCAAATCAACGACAATGAGATGGCATTGATAATACTGGACGACAAAAACAATAATACAGATAAGATAACAAAGAAGATAATTAAAAATATTCGCGACATACCAAATAACAGCTTCGGTCACCAGCAATTATTGCCGATGATTGCTATAGCAAAGTATCCGGAAGAAACGGATGACCCGGCAGATCTGATTAAGATCGCCAGAGAAAAATATCGAAATATGACATAAATCGTAATACTTTAGTCAAGTGTCAGATACGCCTTGTCATTCCAGCGAAGGCTGGAATCCAGCGTAAAATTGCTTCCGCCGCAGGCGGTATCCTGTTATTTAATATTTGGCTAAAATGTTACCATAAATTTAATATGTTCTATTGAGCATGGAGTGACAATTATGTTTGAATTCTTAGGTTTCAGCAAAAAAAACAATAAGACAAAAATTCTGATAGTCGATGACGAACCGAATATCGTCCAGACACTTCAGGACAGACTCGAAATGAACGAGTACTCTGTCTTCACTGCCGCTAACGGCAAAGAAGGACTCGAACAGGCACAAAAGGAAATGCCCGATGTCATTCTGCTCGACGTCATAATGCCGATCATGGACGGACACGAAATGCTTGAGACACTCAGAAAAACGCCCGGCTGTCAGGACATCTGCGTCATAATGCTCACTGCAAGAAGCCAGACACAGGACATCGCAAGAGCAAACGCATGCGGTATCGAAGATTACATCGTAAAGCCCTTCGACCTTAGCGAACTTCTCGAAAAGATCGAATGCATAGTCGAGCATCGAAAGGCCCTTGCACGATAAAAATGTAAAACCGGCAGCAATTAGAGCAAATGATATTCAACGCAAAATGGTAATAAATATAATCGCCTGAACCTTGGCTTAAGTTCGCACTTTCGGTTCAGGTCTGACCTGATTAGGACGCAATATCCTCTCTGCGTCCTTTTTTATGCGCATTAGAGCACTTAAACTTTTTATGTATAGGCTTAGGCCGTCGTGAGGACTTTCACCGGTAAGGCAGAAAACGCAGGCAATACTATTCATTGCCGAGTATTTCTAACGACGCCGGTGTAAGCCGCAGCAGGCATAAGCAATACACTAAAAAATTAATTGCTCTAAAACCGTCCCTGCTCTACCTCACCGCCCTCCACGAAACACGCTGATTATTTACCTCACAAAGCTCCGAACTTCTCACAAACCAGTCTCCGCTCGCCTCCTTCGCGAAATCCACCTGAACTTTAACCTTCGCAACACCAACCAAAGATGCGTAAGGGCTATGCTGGTCAAGATTGACCAAAAATGAGAATTCACCTTTCGCCCTGCGTTCAGTGATGTTGATCGTGATGAACCTGGTTATTATCTTATCAGCAAGCGGCTTGGCAAGCGCCTTCCTGCACGTCCGCATAAGCTGATCTTTGGACTGATGAAAACCGTCGGAATAGCTGCTCGATATAAGTTGTTCGATACGTTGCGGGCTTTGTTCTTCAGTAGCCTCAACCAGTTCAGCAACAACCGCCTCGATCTTCTCCATATCAGTCTTAACAAAGTGATCGACAGCAAACGCGCAACCTATGATAACCAGCGGAATCAGTATCTGCCAAATTCTGCCTACCTCGACACCGTTGTTCGCCGCGATTACAAGCCCCATCCACGTACCAACTGCGACACACAAAAGAAGCCACGGCCCTTCAAACATATTAAACATAATGGTCTCCCAACTTACCACTCAATTTTCCGCAAACGCTCGTTACGCTCAACATCCGTCATATCAAAATGCAGAGCCGTCACCGTAATATACCCGTCCAGGATCGCCGTCGTATCCAAAACCGCCCCTTCATCCCGATGATCACCCCACATATAATAATACACCTGGCGCCCCTTATCGATTTCTCCGGCGATATAAGATTCGTCATACCCCCGCGTCGAGTGCCCGACAACCCGAACGCCCTTTGGCTCCCCTTCGCACAAACGCGGAATATTAACATTGATCACATCTCCCCCACTCAAAGGCAGCAACTTTCTAATGACCGCCAAACAGTGATCCGCCGCCGCTTCGATATTGATATGCTCCTCGAACGCCGCGCTCAAAGCGATTGCTGGTATCCCAAAGAAAGCACCTTCCTTAGCTGCCGCAACCGTACCCGAATAATGAACATGAACGCCCACATTGGCTCCGTGATTGATACCCGAAACAACAAGATCGACAGGCTTGTCCAACAGATTCATAACCCCAAGCTTAACACAGTCAGCAGGCGTCCCATCCACACTGAAACCGACAAACCGCCCTTCAACATCGACCTTCTCACATCCCAACGGCCCAAGCGTAACACCGTGACTCGCACCGGACTTAACTTCCGAAGGCGCAACAACACTAACATCACCAAGCACCTTAAGCCGTTCATAAATAGCACCAAGCCCGGGAGCAAAAATACCATCATCATTAGTTAATAATATATGCATAAAAATCCTAAATACCAAATCCAAAATTAAATTCGTGGTTCCCAATCGGTCAGTTTGAATGCCTGTCAAATCAACTTAATAATCTGCCCAAGCCCTTCAGCGTCTGTCTCATCGAAATTGTTCAGCTCTGTACTGTCAATGTCAAGCACAGCAAAAATATTCCCCTCGCTATCAAAACACGGCACCACAACCTCGGACTTCGTTCTGCTGTCGCAAGCGATATGCCCTTTAAACTTGCGCACATCTTCAACGATAATTGCCTTTGATCCGTTAACTACCGCCCAGCAAACTCCCGTATCTTCCTTCAAAGTTTGACACGCAAGCGGCCCCTGATAAGGCCCGACAATAAGCTCTCCGCCAACGCACCTGTAAAATCCAACCCAGAAAAAACCGTCCATCTTATGAAACAGCAGCGATGCTATCGTCGCCATCCGTGCGATAGGATCATCCGTCGTTTGCAGCAGCCCATCAAGCTGTCTCTTCATTCGTTGATAACGTCCGCTTTTCTTCTCCGCGTTCATTTACTCTTTCCCTTCATCATCGATCAGCCCCTCGTTATGCGCCACCGCGTATGTACACACTAGGTCGCCCGTCACATTGTTCATCGTCTCAAACATATCAAGTATCGGGTTGATCCCCAGCGCCAAGGCTACGACTATCGCGACCTGCTCAGCGCTCAAACCCATCGTCTCAAGAATAATGAACAGCAGCATAAGGCTCCCGCCAGGAACTCCCCCCGCACCGATCGACGCGAGTACCGTAGTTATCACCAACACCGCAAGACTGCCAACCGTCAATTCGATCCCGAACATATTCGCCGCAAGAACCGCGAACATCGGCAGATGCACACAAACACCGTCCATATTGATCGTCGCACCCAATGGCAGCGAAAAGCTCGCAAGCTCATTATGCACGCCAAGCTGCTCCTCAGCAACCTTGATCGACACTGGCAGCGCCGCCGCGCTGCTCCGCGTCGTAAATGCCATCAGCATTGCCTCCTGCAACTCCACCATTACCTTGAACGGATTCCGCCTGATCACCAGTCCAAGAAGAACCGGATAAACAACGAAAACCATCACACAGATACCAAGCACGATTCCAATAACAACAACCACATAGGTCCCTGCAATAGCCGATCCATACGTGATAAAATTAACCATCGTCAGCGCCAGCACACCGATAGGCGAATACTCCAGTATCCAGTCGACCACCTTGAACATCGCGTCCCGACACGCCTCCACAGTCTCGATCAGCCGTCCAAGCCGTCTCGCCTGTTCCCCCCCTTCATGTTTCTCGATCACCACCCGTATCGCAAGCCCGAACATGATAGCGAACACGATCACAGGCAGAAAATTATTACTCGCCAAAGCCTCAAACGGATTCTGGAAAAGGTTAAAAAGTATCTTCGTTAGCGCCCCTTCGCTCTCCAACTCACCGACTATCTTATCTGCCTTTACCCCGACCCCCTCTGCCATCGTCTCCCACTTAGCCAGTTCATCACCACCGCCCGGGTTGACCGCCAGCGCGATGAACGTCCCGACAACTGCCGCAAGCAAAGAACAAAGCAAATACCACCCGATTGTCTTGACACCAACACGTCCGAACTTCGCGATAGGAAGACTCGCGGCACCGCTGATCAAAGAAAAGAACACAACAGGTATCACAACCATTCTGAGCATATGCACAAAAACTGCACCAAAAGGCGAAACATATTTAACCGCATTTGCACCTATCGTACTGCCGCTATGCTCAGACACCTTCCACAGGACAATACCAATAACAGCACCAGCCGCAAAACCTGCCAAAAGACGCAGCACAAGCGAAACACCAAAATACCAACGAAGAAGCCTGTTCATCAAAAACACCTTTCAAAAACCAAAATCTTCATTATCACAGCCATTATGCCCGAAAAAAACCGTATTGCAAGCATATTAAAACCGCATAATACACAAAATAACCACTCACTAATACCCGGCTTGTCCACTATTGTAAAATTTATTTGCAAATATTCTCGACTTGAGTATAATGCACCGCTTATCAGTACGCCTAAGCGACCAAAACCTGCGCACAGGCCCTAAAATAACAGAATATTACACCTGACCGGCAACCGTGTTTGCCGCGTAAACTTAACATTTAATGGGAGTTGTACAAAATGGCTTCAGTAACACAAGTACCTGCCGATCTCTTCGGCGACAAGATGCCTTCGCTCGACAGCATCAAAAATATTGCAATAGCCGCCAATTCCAGCGAGATCAACAAGATCAACCTCGAAAAGCTCGCTCAGGAAAACATCAAAAACACACTGCCCGCAGGCATCGCGATGGCGATCCTTGGCAAAAACGACCAGGCCGTCAAACTTCTCACAAAGGCAAAAGATTCCCTCGAAAATTCTACTTCCTCGCAACTGCCAATAAAAATGCCCGCGACTTTGACAAGGCCATCAAAAACTTCGACCTCGCAGCAAAGAACCAGGCAGACCCGCTGATGATCTCAATGGCCAAAACCGACACTCTCCGAGTAGCAGGCAGACTCGATGAGGCACAAAAAGAAATTGACGCATGTTCAAATTTTGCAAAGGTCAGCGCAGAATACCACTTACAGCTTGCAAGACTAAAAGACGCACAGGGCATCTACGAAGAAGCTTTCGACAACTACGAAACTGCCATCGAACTCGACCCGAACCACCATGTAGCACTGTTCCACATGGCACACGCATGTGACCTCAGGGGCGACGAGCAGGCTGCTATCGACTACTACAAGCAGATCAGGAACACCGCACCGGTATTCGTAAACGCACTTCTCAACATGGCCGTTATATACGAGGACCTCTGCGATTACGACAAAGCCGAATCATGTGTCGACATGGTACTGCAATGCCACCCGAACCACAATAAGGCCCAACTCTTCCTCAAAGACATCAGAAGCTCAACTGTAATGGTATATGATGAGGAAAGAGAAAAGATCAAATCAAAACACAACCAGACTCTCGAAATTCCCATCTCTGATTTCGAGCTTTCAGTAAGAAGCAGAAACTGCCTGAAGAAAATGAACATCCACACCATCGGCGACCTCCTGAGAACCACTGAAAGTGAGCTGCTCTCATACAAGAACTTCGGAGAAACTTCACTGACCGAGATTAAAAGGATACTCGAACAGAAAAGCCTTTCCCTCGGAATGTCATTACACGACAAAGCAATGGCTACACAGATGTCAGCAGTAACTGCCGGAGCAAGCCAGGAAATTCTCGAAAAGTCTGTCGAGGACCTCGAACTTTCAGTCAGAGCCAGAAGGTGCCTCGAAAGACTGGGAACCAGAACCATAAACGAACTGATCGTAAAGACCGAAGCCGAACTTCTTGGTTGTAAAAACTTCGGAGTTACAAGCTTAAACGAGATCAAGGAAAGACTCACAACTTTCGGGCTGACACTAAGACAGCTTGAGTAATCTTGACTGTTTCAATAGCTCAAAAGATCAACAATTGTTCTATCGGGTAGTTCATGCGCCATATTAACACACGGATCTGTTCGCGTTTCATTGTAATGGTATCGTATGCGGCTATCATCGCTATGACCATTGCGCTCACTGCCTGCGAAGAACGAAAGGTCTTTGACACCACAACGGACATGCGTATCGAACCGCCCCGCCAAATGCGGATTCTCCTCGTATCCAATGCGACTTCTTCTTCGATCAACCCCCAACAGGCTTTCACCGTCATTGACGCCAGATCCGACAGAAAAGCCATGTTCTCAAAACAAGCAGTTCCATTTAGTGTCTCCGTTAAAAACGGTTCGATCGCAATTGGCAAACACACCTTCGGAAAAACTGTATACATCGAACCGGATTCACCCTTCATAATCAACCTCAACTCAACACCCTACCGCGGCAGGATGACAATCACAACGGATCTCCGCGGCGAGTCTTTCGACATCGTAAACACCTTGCCCATAGAGGCTTATCTCGCCGGTGTCATCGCCGCCGAAATGCCGAGCTACTGGGAACCGCAGGCACTTAAGGCCCAGGCCGTTGCTTCCAGAACATACTGCCTCTTCATAAAACAAAAGTTCGGCCCAAAAAGACACTGGGACCTTAAAGCGACTCAGGCCAGCCAGGTCTACAAAGGAGTAAATGCCGAAACAGCAACCGTTAAACAAGCCCTAAAAGAAACAACAGGTATGGTACTGACCTGTACGCAAAATCATGGCCGAGATATTTTCCCAACATATTTCAGTTCGACATGCGGAGGCAGAACTGAAAACAGCAAACATGTATTCGGAGACGATTACGTTTCACTTACTTCCGTAAAATGCCGTTACTGCCGAACCGTAGCTCAGTCATCGCTCCTGAATTGGTCCTCACCGCATTACACCATCGACGGTGTCAGCAGGCTTATAATGCGAAAATATCCCCATCTGCAAAAGCTCCGGAAAATTAAAACCGTTACTCCAATATACACCAGCCCGCAGAAACCGCCCCAGCGGATCACTTCTGTAAAACTCAAAGGCACAAACGACAGGGAAGCAACAATGCGAGCCGAGAACTTCAGGCTGACAGTCGACCCCACAGGTGCCGCGATAAAAAGCACCTGCTCAACACTGATAACCACAGGCGACAAAATACAATTCATAAATGGCAAAGGATACGGCCACGGAGTCGGCCTATGTCAATATGGTGCGGAAGCAATGGCAAGACAAGGAAAAAACTTCCGCCAGATACTCAAATTTTATTACACAAACTCAACCATAACTAAGAAATATTGAGCACTCCGAATAACAATGGATACCTTCCGCTTACTAAAAAAAGATAATGGTTCGAACGCCAGATGTGGAATTCTGAGCACAGCGCACGGCACCATCGAGACACCCGTCTTCATGCCCGTCGGCACAAGAGGCTCGGTTAAGGGACTTACACCACAGCAGCTCATCCAGACAAACTCGAAGATCATTCTGGCAAACACATACCACATGATGATCAGACCAGGCGCACAAACCGTCAAGGCCCTCGGCGATCTGCACAAACTCATGGCATGGCAAGGCCCGATACTCACAGACAGCGGTGGCTATCAGGTATTCTCGCTCAGCACCTTGAATCGAATCGGGGACGACGGCGTCCAATTCGCAAGCCACATCGACGGCGCCAAGATATACATCGACGCAAAAGTAGCGACTCAGGCACAGAACGACCTCGGAGCCGACATAATAATGTGCTTCGACGAATGCCCCCCATTCCCAAGCGATAGACCTCAACTCGAAAAAGCCGTAGAAAGAACCATTCGCTGGGCAGGACAATGCAAAGAGGCCCACGCACGAAGCGACCAGTTATTATTCGGAATCGTACAGGGCGGCATTGACTTTGAACTCAGAACTCACTGCGCACAAAAACTCATCGAAATGGACTTCGATGGCTACGCCGTAGGCGGTGTCAGCGTTGGCGAAGGCCACGAACACATGATAGCCACAACCCGCCATACTGCACCGATACTCCCGGAAAATAAACCAAGATACCTCATGGGAGTCGGAATGCCCCAGGATATTATTGCTGCCGTACACGCCGGAATAGATATGTTCGACTGCGTTCTACCATCACGAAACGGAAGAAACGCCTTTGCTTTCACCAAACAGGGACCAATTCGACTACGCAATTCAACCCACACAAAAGATACCGCACCTATCGACCAAAACTGCCCGTGTTATTGCTGTAAGAACTTTAGCAGAGGTACTTTACGTCATTTCTTCAACGTCGGAGAAATGCTCGGACCGATATTGGCAACCATTCACAACATAACATTTTTTCAGCAGTTAATGGCCGAAATAAGACAAAGGATAAATGACAACACATTTACAAAATGGGCCGAAGAGTGCATGGAATTAACACAAAATCAAAAGACAATTGCGGAATATACAATTTTATGATAAAAGTATTGGCTTTATGTAACCGCAAACTGATATAATCACTGACTTTAGAATTATGAACCTTGACAGGAAAAACCTGGACGGGGCAAACTTTTAGGAAGGAACACAGAAAATGAAGAATATATGGATATTGGCTCAGGCAGATGCGACTGAAGGTATAATCACCGGCCCTGCTGGAGGCGCCGATACAGATGCGCAAACCGCTCAGCAAAACCAGACACAGGCACCGGGAACACCTGCTCCAGCAGAAGGTGAGCAGACAAAACCACCACAGTGGCCGACATTTGTAATGATGGGAGTCATTTTCCTCGTTATGTATATGATAATGTTCAGAGGACCAAAAAAGAAACAGCAGAAGCACTCGCAAATGGTACAATCTCTCTCAAAGAACGACCGTATCAGAACAATAGGCGGAATCTTCGGAACTGTCATTGACGTAAAAGAGGGCGAGCTGACGGTTAAGATTGACGAGTCGACAAACACAAAAATGAAAATTGCCACCGGCGCCGTTGCAGAAGTTCTAACAAATAAACAGGATTAATACTGAATCAGCCTGTTTTTTATGACGATAAAATATAATTGGAAAACTATTCTCCATTGTAAAAGCAAAAACTATTTCAGGAATAAGTCATGAATAAAAATCTTATTAGAATTCTCTTGATCATACTGGTAATCGTACTTGCTGGCCTGATCGTATGCCCCCCAAGCCAGAAGCTGAAAGCAGGAATTGACCTTGGCGGCGGAACAAGCCTTATTTACGACTTTAACACACAGGGAATGAGCAAAGAAGATACCGAGGGTCTGGCACTGAGAAACATACCCGTCCTCAGAAGAAGGATCGATCCGCAAAATCTCGCAAACCTGGTGATAAGGCCGCTCGGAGACACAAGGATCGAGATACAAATGCCTGCCTCAAGTCAGGAAACAAAGGAAAAAAGAGTTAAGTACGAAGAGGCTCTAAAGGATCTCGACAACCAAAACCTAAACCTCATTGTCGTCAAGAATGCACTTCGCCTCGATACAGAAGCACGGCAACTGAAGTTCGACGAATTCGCCGGCCAGTCCGATACAAGAATACAGATTCTTAACGAACTTGCTGTCGCTTATGACGCTCTAACACAGGCACAGACAAAATGTGACGCCCTCAAAACTCAGATGACTGAGATAAAGAACAAGATCAATGCGACAACTTTGTCTGCCGATTCTCTCGAAATCAGGGCACCTCAGTGGGCAGAACTCACCGATACCAGGCTTTCAGAAAGCATCGACATTTTTACAAAGTCACAGCCGTCGGCAAAACCTTTTGTCGAAGCCTACATGAAGGCATACAAGCAGTATGCTCCGATTCTAAACAATATGGCTGACCCGGAAAAGGGTGTTCGACAAAACTTCAAAGTCGCTCTGACAAAACTGGCGGACCTCAACCTCAACACTTTACAGATCAAAGACATTCTCCAACTGCCTGAAAAATCTAAAAAACGTGCGGAGATGGTCAAGACCATTGAGAACGGCTTCCCTGACCGCAAAGAAAAGATTAAAGCGGTACTGGCCACCTATGCCGAGTACGCTCCAAGCGCAGGAAGACTCGACGACCCGGAGGACCTAAAGCGTATGCTCAAAGGCTCGGGAAAACTCGAATTCAGGATTCTGCCGACATTCAGCGACACAAAATCAAACCGCGCAGAACTCGAAGGCCTCATTGCGGCCCTGCCCGAAAAAGGACCAAAGCTCGCAACTTCAAAGAACTATGTATGGGCTGAAATTGAAACGCCGGAACTTGCCCTCAGATGGCAGCAGCAGCTTGGATACATCGTCGGAACGTTCGGCGACAAGTACTACGTGCTCGCAAGTAACAAATCCCAAGAAGCACTACTTCACGGCGGTGAAAAACCATGGAAACTCAAAAGTGCATACCAGACCACAGATGGTGAAACAGGTCGAAACGTAATCGGATTCTCGTTTGACGCCGTTGGGACAAGTCTCTTCTACCTCCTCACCGGAGACAACATCAATCGTCCACTGGCAATAATGCTTGACGAGATCGCGATCAACGCACCGAATATCAAGTCTGCCATCAACGGCAGCGGAATCATCACAGGAGAATACACAAAGCTTGAACTCACAGACATGATAAACAAGCTAAACGCCGGATCCTTCCAGGCATCACTGTCCGAAGCACCAGTCTCAGAAAAGACTATTGGCTCGACGTTGGGCAAAGAAAACAGGGACAAAGGTATTACAGCAGGCATCTACGGTATGATCGCCGTCGCGGTATTCATGGTCATTTACTATCTGCAGGCCGGCTCCATCGCCGACGTAGCACTGTTTATGAACCTGCTGTTTATTCTCGCGACTATGGTTACCCTACGTGCGACATTCACACTGCCAGGTATCGCAGGTCTCATACTGACGATCGGCATGAGTGTTGACGCAAACGTACTCATCTTTGAACGTATCAGAGAGGAGCAGCAGAGAGGCTCTTCGCTAAGAGCTGCTATTGCCAACGGATACAAAAAAGCTAAAATAACAATCTTCGATGCCAACATAACGACCTTCATCGTCGCTATGATACTATACCTCGTCGCTTCAGAAGAGATAAAGGGTTTTGCCATCGTACTGATGATCGGTATCGTATTCAGTATGATAACTGCCATTTTCGTAACAAGGGTCATTTTCAACATCCTGCTCGACACTGGCCTGATCAAAAACAAGCTCGTAATGCTAAAGATCGTTGGAAAGCCAAACGTTAACTGGATGGGTATCCGCAAGGCATTCTTTACAGTCTCGGCTGTTTTGGTCATAGGCGGACTGTCAGTTTTCTTCCTCAGAGACGAAGATGAAAACAGCAAATTTGACATCGAATTCACAGGTGGAACAAACGTCGTCGTAGACTTCAGACCGGTAATTAACTACACCGCTCAGGATGTTGAAAGGATCATACATAAAGTCGGTACAGACATGGGCAACGCTCTTGAAACCGCCAAGGTATACTCGACTGGCGATACCGGAAAGCAGTTTGAGATCAGCACAACAGAAACAAACAAAACTACCGCGACTGTCACTTTCAAAACACCCGGAACACAGACTGTAGAATCGGTTACTGACTCGATAAAAAATTCAATGAGAGACATCGCGAATTTATACAACCTCAAGGTCAAACTAAAAGGAACTTCCTTCGAAGTCTCCACTAGTCTCGTAAACAAAGCCATCGTTGACAAGGTACTCACTGCCGCATTCGAGGACACCGCAACCGTCTCTGACATAAAGGTCGACGAAGTCGTAAGCAAGGCCGTAAGAGACGCCTTCGCCGGAATGCTAAACGCCAGAGAGGACCTGGAAGGAACGGTAACCGCTGTCGAAAAGATAACTGACGATATGACAGATATTGCGGACTACCTCGGTGGGATCAAGATCACCTGTCAGCTCAAAAACGAAACGACAGCAAAGGACCTGATAGGTCGATTTGAAACCATAAGGCTAAAAAGTGACATGCAGTCCATCATATGGTATCAGGAAAAGATACTTGCCTCGGACCTGACAGATTTGGAACCTGACCAGAAAGTAAAATCTTTCGTATACGTCGGTGCACATCCCGAAGCTGCATACAGGCCCCTCTCTGAAACTGAGTGGTCACAGTTCTCTGCCAACGAAAAAGTAAAAGTATCAAGTGCCGTCGCAATTAAAGAATCGCTATCGAGAGTAACACAGATCGATCCTTCTATCGGTAAGCAGGCAAAGCAAAGGGCTATCATCGCGATCATACTTTCGCTTATCGTCATCGTCGCCTACATCTGGATTAGGTTCGGAACCGCTCGCTATGGACTCGCCGCTATCGCTGCTCTGGTCCATGACGTCTCAATCACTCTCGGTGCCGTTACTGTCTGCTACTTCGTGGCAGGAACTTCATTTGGACGCATGCTCGGAATAAGGGACTTCAAGATCAACCTCGAAATGATCGCTGCGTTTCTCACGATCATCGGTTACTCGCTCAACGACACAATCGTTGTCTTCGACAGGATTCGCGAAAACCGCGGTAAGCAGGGAAAACTAAACGCCAACATTATTTCAAACAGTATCAACCAGACTCTCGCAAGGACACTGCTGACTTCGTTCACTACCTTCCTGGTCGTACTGATCATGTACGTCTTTGGCGGCACCGGACTTAGAGGTTTCACTTTTGCGATGCTCGTCGGCATCATCGTCGGTACATACTCATCGATAGCAATTGCCGCACCGATACTGCTTTGGGGTTCTTCCGAACCGGATGACACCACAAAAAGTTAACATTTAACAGGACCTAACCGGCCGACAACGAAACATTAGAGCACTTTAATCTTTTCTGCTCCGCTTTATGCTGTCGAGAGGACAAGGCTGGCAAAGAAGAATACACAGCAATATTGAAATATTGCGAGTAATTCTGATGCCGCCAGCCAAAGCCGCAACAGGCAAAAAGCGAGCACGAAAAATTAAATTGCTCTAGTCGGCCGGTTTTTTTAATGACAAACAAAAATGCGTAAAGACGTAAAAACAGGAATGATAATCGGAATTGGAATCATCGCTGCCGCGGCGTTTACGATCTCAATGCAGCCGAACCAGAACATCGGATCACGTCAGCAAATTTCTTTTAAACAGTCACAGCCGACTCCAGCAATAGCGGTTAAACGCGTCACCCCGCCACAACCACCTGCCGATACACCGCCTCCAACACCGCCCCTGCCGAAAGAACCGCTTACGGTAATAGAAACACCACCAGCCCCGCCACAGCCGGTATACCACACCGTACAAAAAGGAGAAACCCTGTACTCCATCGCTGACCACCACTACAGCGACCCGTCCAAATGGAAGAAGATTAAAGCTGCGAACAAAAACATCCCCGAGCAAAACACACTAAGACCGAACATGAGACTGCTCATCCCAATGGATTGATATATTTGCCAGCCGCATCGTCAACTATCCACGTCACCTTTTCAAGCACCGGCCACAATATATGCACAGGATACTTGTTAGCGTCAGGCTCGCCAAGAAGCACATTACGAACTATCTCGCTTTTACCTTCGCCGCTCACAAGAACCACAAGATTCTTCGCCGCGCATATCACAGGATGCGTCAGGGTGATACGGTCAAGCTTATCCCCCGTTAAATGGACCGCCCGAACCAGGTCGTCAGTATCGCCGAATACGTAAGCACCAGGGAACATCGAAGCGATATGCCCGTCGTTACCCATACCAAGAAATATAAGATCGAAATTTGGAATTTCCCCCGTACCGATTTTGAAAACACCACGAATCGTTGCTGCATAATCCTCCACCGCCCGGCAGTACTCATCCACCTCCACATCAACACGGTGAACATTCTCGGAGGGAATATCAACTTTATTCAGAAA
>DAOWHR010000224.1 GCA_030641315.1 Anaerohalosphaeraceae bacterium
AAAAAGGCAGGTTTTGAGAACCTGCTTGCAGTTGAATGGGACGATTCCTGTTGCGAGACTTTTCGAAAAAACATAAGTCCTCGAATTTTGAATTGCGCTATTCAAGAAATAGAAACGTTTCCAGAATGTGATCTTCTAGTAGGGGGACCACCTTGTCAGGGATTCAGTAATCTAGGCGAACGCGTTCCAAATGATCCCAGACGCCAATTATGGCGTCATTTTTTCAGGGCCCTTCGTGACGCAAAGCCTTTGATGTTTGTAATGGAAAATGTACCTCCGTTGTTGAAATCGGCTGAATATTTAGAGATACTCAAGGAAGCTGAAAGCCTTGGGTATGCAGTGGATGCGAGAGTTCTTAATTCAGCATTTTTCGGAGTACCACAACAGAGGAAAAGGGCCTTTGTCATTGGCAGCAGGATTGGGATGCCTGTTTACCCGGAGCCAACTCATCAAGATCCAAGTAATCCATCCTGTTCGAAGGATAATAAGATGCTTCCCTGGAGAACCGTAAAAGATGCAATAGAAGACTTGCCAACAGTTCCTGATGGTTTTAATTGGCACATTGGTCGAAACCCAACAGAGCTTTCGCAAAAAAGGTATCGTTGTGTTCCTCCAGGAGGTAATAGATTTGATTTGCCTGATAGACTCAAGCCGGAATGCTGGAAAAGGAAAACAAAAGGCGGCACTGATTTATTCGGCAGGCTATGGTGGGACAGGCCTTCCGTTACGATAAGAACAGAGTTTTATAAGCCTGAGAAAGGAAGATATTTGCATCCGGTGGAACACAGGCCTATAACTCATAGGGAAGCCGCTCGCCTTCAAGGTTTTAACGATGAATTCCAGTTTATTGGCAAAAAAATTGAAGTAGGAATTCAGATAGGCAATGCAGTTCCTCCACCTTTGGGATTTCAGATCGGACTTGCTCTTTTAAAAGAATTCCAAAAATACAAAAGAAAAAATGGCAGCTAACCATTCGTGAGGAGAGAACGTTCAGTGCGCGATAATCTTGTCGAAATACTTGTCGGGGAAGTGGAATCCAGTCTGCAAAGGTATAATCAGTCATACAATGGAATGACTTGGCGTGAAAAAGTTTTGCTGCTGGTAAATGTCGTAGGCTCTATCAAAAAACTTGGAGTTAATTCAAATCCTCTTGCGGCAAGAGTTGGTGCCAGAGAAAGGCTTCGTCTCTATCTCGTTGAGCATGTAAATATCAAACTAACCGCAACGGAGTTGCAAGTTGTTTCAGGTATTTCAGAGTATGGGCGAAGGATTCGGGAACTACGTGTTGAAGATGGTTACAAGATTCTGACCGGTGCCAGCAATGATCCGGAAAGCGGAATTATTTTAAGCCCATCCGAATATTTATTGATTTCGAAAGAGCCTGATCTTGAAGCCGCAAGACGATGGCGAATTGCCAATAGGATCAGAAGAGAGACACAGGGGGGCAGTAAGGCCAAACTCCTGGCTTATTTGTTGGAAAATGTGGGTCAGATAATTACCAGTGAAGAGTTAGCTTATGTTGCAAAATCAAGTGAATTTGGAAGACGTGTAAGGGAGCTTCGGACAGAAGAAGGTTATGCAATAGCAACTAAGTTTACTGGAAGACCTGATTTAAGTATGGGGGAGTATGTTCTGGAAAATGCTGAAAGACTGTCGCAGCCTCACGAACGTAAAATTACTTTCGCAGTTCAGAAACAAGTTTATGAGCGAGCAAATTCTTCATGCCAAATGTGTGGATGGAGTCGTGTGAAATGGAAAAAGAATGACCCACGTATTCTCGAGATACATCATGTATTAGAGCATGTTTGTGGAGGAGCTAACACTTCGGAAAATCTAATCGTGTTATGTAATAGATGCCATGATGAGATACATGCGGGGAGACTTGAGTTGCCCGAACAATTGTTATAATTGTAATAGCACACCTTCATCACCAGAAAAACATTTCAATCAGCCAATGCTTATTTTTTTTGCAGTTTCAGCAGAAAAAGCTGGACGTGATGGGGCTGATTTTGTATAATACTACTAAACCAATAGGAATAGTGAGGTATGTATGCAGGAAGTAACAACACATTTTGGTAACGTATCGCGTAAGTGCCGTTATGCTCTAAGGGCGATGTTTGAACTGACTTTGCGTCAGGGCGGTAAACCCTTGAAGGTAAATGAGATAGCAGCATCTCAGTCAATATCGGTTCGCTTTCTTGAAGTGATCCTTTCTGAGCTTCGACAGGGCGGTTTTGTAGAGTCCCGGCGAGGTAAATCGGGTGGGTATCTTCTGGCGAGAAAAGCTGATTCTATCTTCGTAGGGCAGATAATCAATTTTGTGCAGGGAAACGGCCACAGAGACTGTTTAGACACCAGCAAGCAAACCGTTCCCGGCGACTGGGCGATGGCGGGGCTGTGGAGACGTGTAAACGAAGTTGTTGACAATATTTATAACAATACGAGCTTTGCAGATCTAATAGCACAGGAGGCTGCGATGAAAGATGATTATATCGGGAATTATGTTATATAAAAATTTTTGGCCCATATCTACAGTAAATCAGTAGGATTAGTAGTGTAAGGAATAATTAATGGAAACCCGTTTTAGAAGTATAGCCAAGGCGCTTAGCTGGCGTTTTATCGCAACGGCAATAACTTTCAGTGTTGCCTGGATGCTTACCGGTGAGGTCGAGATGGCTGTTTCGATCGGGCTTATCGACACTACTATCAAACTTGCCGCTTACTACTGGCATGAAAGGACCTGGATACATATCAAGCTGGGCAAAATGACAAGACCTGAATATGAGATATAAAGGGCAGTTCCATGAATGATAAAATTGATAGTTTGATCAGCAAAACAGAAAAGCTTGACAGTTTTGAACTGCTAAGGTTCATCGTTGACGAGTTTGGGAGCAAATTCGCTCTGGCGTCCAGTTTCAGCGCTGAAGATATGGTAATAACCGACATGCTGTGTGAACTGAAAGCGGCAAATTGCATTTTTACTCTCGATACGGGAAGGCTTGCCCAGGAGACTTATGATGTAATCGAAGAAACGCGAAAGAAATACGGCATAGAAATTGAGATGCTGTTTCCGGACAGTGCCAGGCTTGAGGATCTTACGATGACTTACGGGCCAAATTTATTTTACAGCAGTGTCGAACTTCGCAAACTGTGCTGTCAGGTCAGAAAAGTTGAACCGCTCAGACGTAAGCTGTCACAACTTGACGCATGGATATGCGGTTTACGAAGGGAACAATCTGTTACAAGAGACCAACTTAAAAGAATCGAATGGGACGAAGCGTTCGGACTTGTTAAGGTCAATCCGCTTGCTGACTGGAGCGGGGAACAGGTGTGGAAACATATTCGCGATAACGAGGTTCCGTACAATAAGCTGCACGACAAAGGGTATCCGAGTATTGGCTGCTCACCGTGTACACGAGCGGTCAAAGAAGGTGGAGATATTCGCAGCGGCAGATGGTGGTGGGAATCGCCCGAGCACAAAGAGTGCGGGCTGCATATCCACCCTTGAAGGGTGAGAAAATTTCGCGAGCAGGGCCGTAACTTACGGTTGTTGCGATCCTGACCGCGCAGAAACGGAGATTTCAATCGTAACCAGTATGGAAATGGCAAACTTATGCCGATAAAGGAGAAATGATCATGGATCATCTTGAAGCTCTGGAAGCACAGAGCGTTTATATTCTGCGTGAAGCATATCGTGAGTTTAAGCAGCTTGTCATGCTTTGGTCGATAGGCAAGGACAGCACGGTTTTGCTGTGGCTTGCGCGGAAGGCATTTTTCGGGCATGTTCCGATCCCGCTGCTTCATATCGATACAAGCTATAAGGTTCCGGCGATGATCGAGTATCGTGATAAGCTGGCGCTTGAATGGCATCTTAACATGATCTACGGACAGAATGTCGAGGCGTTGAAAAACAAGCAGACTTTTCCGGACGGAAATGTGACAAGGCTGCAGTGCTGCGCATCGCTTAAGAGTGAAGCGTTGAAGCACACATTGAACGGTGACTGGACAAGATGGGGACTCAACCATAATACCGGCACGTATGTGCCGCGTACCGACAACGAGCCTTATACGGGTGTGATCGTCGGTGTGCGGGCCGACGAAGAAGGGTCCAGGAGCAAGGAGAGATATTTTTCGCCTCGCGACGAACACAATGACTGGGACGTCGGCGATCAGCCGCCCGAACTTTGGAACCAGTTTAAGACGGACTTTGCGCCTGGAACACATTTGCGGATACATCCGCTGCTGGACTGGACCGAGCTGAATATCTGGGAATACATCGAACGTGAGAATATTCCGATAATCGATCTGTATTTCGATAAGGGAACGGGCAAAAGATACAGGTCGCTGGGGTGCTATCCGTGTACCTTGCCTGTCGACTCGACAGCGACAAACGTTAGTGAAATAATTGAAGAACTGGTAAGCGGAAAGTTCGCAAACATCGCGGAACGATCCGGCAGGGAACAGGATAAGGAGGACGGTCACGGGCTTGAGACACTAAGACGTGACGGTTATATGTAAAACACAACTGTCGATCGAACGCGAATAAAATAATTCACTAAGGTGATAATATGGCTACAATCCAAAAAGAAATTAAAGCAGCAGAAAAAAGTACACGTGAGCAGATGAACGTTGTGGTTATCGGCCACGTTGACCATGGAAAGAGTACCGTGGTGGGCAGGCTGCTTGCCGATACCGGTTCGCTGCCTGAGGGAAAGCTTGAAGAGGTAAAGGCCAATTGCAAACGTAACGCAAAACCTTTTGAGTACGCGTTTCTTCTGGATGCGCTTAAGGACGAACAAGCACAGGGCATTACTATCGATTCGGCAAGATGTTTTTTCAAGTCCGTCAAACGAGAATACATTATTATCGACGCGCCGGGGCATATCGAGTTTTTGAAAAACATGATCTCAGGCGCGGCACGGGCAGAAGCTGCGATGCTGGTGATCGATGCCAAAGAGGGTGTACAGGAAAATTCCAGAAGGCACGGCTATCTGCTTTCGATGCTCGGTATTCGTCAGGTCGCGGTCTGTGTCAACAAGATGGACCTGGTTGATTATGACAAGGAAATATTCGATGCTATCGTCACCGAGTTCACAGAATTTTTGAGCAGGATACATTTAGAGCCGAAATGCTTTGTTCCCGCAAGTGCCCGTCAGGGTGATAATATAGTTTCCAGCTCACCACTTACAAGCTGGTATGACGGGCCGTCGGTTCTGGAAGTTTTTGACGGTTTCAGCAAAGAGGCATCCAGCGTTGATAAACCTTTCCGGTTTCCGGTTCAGGACATTTATAAGTTTACCTCGGCAGACGACGACCGCAGGATCATCGCAGGCAGGGTAGAAACAGGATCGATCAAGGTCGGCGAT
The DNA here is from genome assembly GCA_030641315.1 of Anaerohalosphaeraceae bacterium. Classification (GTDB taxonomy): domain Bacteria; phylum Planctomycetota; class Phycisphaerae; order Sedimentisphaerales; family Anaerohalosphaeraceae; genus DAOWHR01. The sequence continues at coordinate 5,367 of DAOWHR010000224.1, forward strand.
GAAGTGAAGTTTTTGCCGTCCGAAAAGAGATCGAAAATAGCATCGGTGGAAGGTTTTAATCTGGCTCAACAGAACGAGGCGTATTGCGGTCAGTCTACCGGTTTTACGCTTGAAAAGCAGATATATATTCAGCCCGGCGAACTGATGTGCAAGGTCAGCGATAAGCAGCCCAAACTGAGCAACCAGCTGAAGGTGAATATTTTCTGGCTGGGCCGACACCCGATGATAACGTCCAAGCGATACAAGATGAAACTTGCCGGGACGCATGTTCCTGTGTGGCTCAGAAAGGTCAATACGGTTCTTGACGCGTCAGACCTCAGCACGGACAACAACCGTCAGCAGATGGAAAGGCATGATGTCGCTGAGTGTATACTTGAAACACTAAAGCCTGTCGCGTTCGATCTTAACCAAGAGATAACCAATACGGGGCGTTTCGTGATAATCGACAACTATGAGATCGCAGGCGGCGGGATAATACTTGACAGTGTCGCCGAAAAGACCGACCGGATCACCGAACATGTTCAGCAGCGTGAGAAGAACTGGCAGCGGTCGGCGCTTACGCCGGGTATTCGGGCGGGCAGATACGGTCAGCGGTCGGCGATGGTGGTTATAACAGGCTCTTCCGATAAAGGAATTGTTCAGCTTGCCAAATCGCTCGAGGGGCATTTGTTCAACTGCGGCAGGTTCGTATATTTTCTTGGGCTTTCCAACAGCACGATCGGGATAGATTCGGACATCCTGGATTCTGGGCAGCGTGACGAACAGCTTCGAAGGCTGGGAGAAATATCGCACATGTTCACGGATGCAGGCGTGATACTTATCGTAACGATAAGCGATCTTGACGACTATGAGCTTGAGATGCTGCAATCGCTGAATAAGCCGAACGAAAGCGTTGTTGTTAATGTCGGAGAAAACCGTTTTAATAAAAACGAGCCGGACCTGCAGGTTGACAGTATAGAAGATCGTGACGCGGCAGTTCAGGAGATCAAAAAACTTTTACAGTCCAAAAACTATTTGATCGAATACTTTGTATAGGTAACGGGATATAATAAAATGACAGATAATGATACGGCAGTTAAAAAAGTAAACCCGAAGTTTCTTGGAACATATCCGCAAAAACAGGAAGGTAAGTATATGCAGCGAATCAAGGTGCCCGGCGGCAAAATAACATGGCAGCAGTGGCGTGGGCTTGCGCAGATCGCCAGGGATCACACTCCCGGTACAGGGCTGCATCTGACGACGAGGCAGGATGTCGAACTGCATAATGTTGACGGAAATG
>DAOWHR010000292.1 GCA_030641315.1 Anaerohalosphaeraceae bacterium
AAGATAACCACTCCAGCGAGCAGTAGGGCTAACATTACCAAACGCCTCAACATTATAAATAACAAACCACTTACGACTAAATTCAGTTTGATAACCATCAGGAATTGCATTATCATCATCAATCAGCAGAGCACCGTCGGCAGTTGTATTAAAAAATACATCGCTGCCCAAAGCCATACCTGATTTAACGTCATACGAAACACGCAAAGTATGATGCACAAGTTTACCCGCAGGCGAGAACAATATCGTAAACGTAGTTGCGTCAACAACCTTTATATCACCCGCAACATGTGGAGCTAGATCAGCATCACTGCCAACTTGCTGCTGATTTTCCTGAACGCCCACTTTTGAATGAACAAGCCAAGGATATCGTTTTTTGACCACCAGATCCATCACCCCGACAGACTTAGGCAGCGCATTAGGCTTACGCCTTTCAACAGCACGAAGACCGATGTTGCCCGCTCCCCCTAATCCCTTACCCACATTATCGTCGTAAACAACAAGCACCATATACTGCCTGCCGTCAGCGGCGAACTGGAATCGAACGCCTGCGTACTTCTGCTCCTTGATAGCGATAGCACGAGCATTACAAAGAGCGGCATTGACAACGTTGCGAACCCCGTCAGTGGACTCCATCGATTCGCTTAGCTTCTTAGCGGCAGGAATACCCACACTCAAAAGCAGCGCGACTATCGCGACCACTACAAGCGCCTCGGTAAGAGTAAAAGCAGTATTTTTAGTTCGTCCGCTCATCATAAATCCATTTATCAGCCCAGCCGCAAAATTCGGACCGTGCTAGTTGCCGCTTCCCTCAAAATTGAACACATCGTCAGCCGTGCCGTAAATACCGTCAGGCCCGGCACTGTGCAGTATAAAGCTTTCACTGCGGTAAGGCGTAGGATTGGTAAAATTCGGATTACTGGTAGCGTCATAAAAAAGGTTCCAGGTAGTCTGAGCCTTTGTAAGTTCATGTGTTGCGCTGCTTCCCGGGACCCCCCAGTCTAAAACCTTAGAGTTAACATATACTGTATAAATGTTATTACCATACCCGTCGGAACTGTCCGCAGGAGGGGTATGCACAGCATTCAAGGTATTGGCCTTATAGTACAGGATCGGCAGACCGGCAGCTTTGCCCGTTGCTTTGTTCTTTGCAGTACCGAACATGTCGGCCAGCACAAAAGTGTCCTCGTCATCGGCGGTGACTTGGCCGCTGTTATAAAGATTGCCTACCGTAATAGCGTTAGCCGCCTCAAGATCGATATAAGGTCCGCGTCTTTGAGTTCGGTCAACCGGCGATTGGTACAATTGCCCATCGCTGACACCGTCAAGAGGTAAAAGATAATCTATCCCTCCGTCAAGACGGTACTGTGTACTGCGATGTACCCCAAGGCCGTCACTGCCGACCATCGCTTCGGCGAGTATCTGGGCACCACTGTATGTATCGGAATAAACATCAGGCGTCTGTGTAACGCTGGGATAGTAATCGTTTGGATAATCACCGAAATCATTACGATAACCTTCAAGCCCGATTTCTATCTGATTGAATTGTCCCTTCTGCCGCAGATTAGTTGCCGAGTTCTTAACCGCATTGAACGCCGGCAGCATCACAGCCAGCACTATGCCGATGATCACCAGCGTTACCAGCATCTCAACCATGGTAAAACCGCCGCCATTAAAACGTTTATTCGTCTGATCCATTTTATTTTCTCCTGCATCAACTCACACATCGAATTATATCGATGCGGATTAAACAAACATTGCAAAAAAGGCTTAAACGCCTAGTAATCGAAATTAGTAATATCGTCCTTGGTAATAAAAATACAGTACCTCCCAGCCGACATCATAATAAACGTGTTGACATTATAGGGCTTTGGCAAATTAGCAGACGAATGCGGATTTCTTATCATCTCATAGAACTTTGCCTGCGTCAGAACATTATCTTTAGTATCGTCCCGCAGACTCTTTAGCCCGCTGCCAGCAATTTTGTCCTGATCGCCAGTAATAAACCAATTGTCTTGGAAATCATATATCCGTTCGCGAGTAGCTGTTCCAGGTGCTACAGCCAGCTTATGTTCTATTGATTGTTCATTGGCCTTGAAATACAGAATAGGCGTTCCGACCTTGACCACATCGCCGTTAGGCATAGTAACTTTTTTTACTTTATATATATCCGTAAACACAGGCGAACGGTTCCAGTCAGTCTCCGAATGCAGCGAACTCGCCTCTGTGCCATAAATCTCTTCGAATGTGTAAACGCCAGTCGCTTTAAGCTCGACAAATTTTTTGTAACGCCTGGCCATACTCGTGCGGCCTACGGCAGTTGTTGTGTCATTACGGTAAAGATCGGGTATTGTCGCCTCACTCTTAGCTGGCGTGCTTGTATGCCACATACTCTTCGGGTCATAGCCCTGCTGATCACGACCAAGAACACCTTCGACCAGATGATGAGCACCGGTAACAACATTACCACTAATGCCATCCGCAACCATTCTGGAATCGGGATAGCCGCCGTACCTTTTCTTGAACAGTTCCAGACCCATCTCGATAGCGTGAAGTTGGCTTTTCTGCTTTAGACCCTTAGCATGTCTGTTAAGAGCGCTTAGGCCGGGCGACAAAATCCCAAGAAGCAGCGTTATGATCGCTATCACAACCAAAAGTTCGATCAGCGTAAAAGCCTTATGCCTTTTATTGCCTTGTACTGTCATTTTATGTCCCTCTGTATTCAAAACAGACTGATCACAATTAAAATTTCCCGTTTCTTCGCGACAACTGGCCCCGCAACAGTAAGTTACGACTTCGCTCGCGTTTCTTTACTACCCTTAAGGGTATTCAGCAACTGTTACCTGCTGCTGACATTATCGCCAACCGTCAAAAAATCGCCGTCTTTACCGGCAGATTCTACAACCGGAAAACTATTGCCGTAAGCATAACTATATCGATACGAGTTTCCCCACGGATCGATAAACCGCCTCAATTCAATTATTGTTTGCGGCAATTTAGGGTCACCATTAAAATCGAGTATTTCAACTTCAACAACAACCTCGACGCCGTCTTCGTTTTTGTTCGTAACATACTCATCAGGTATCGATTTCATCGTCGAAACACAATCTGAATCTCTCGTCAGAAAATAATACAACCCCTCGCACGAAAAATCCTTTAAAGGATTGGGCGTAGGTGTAATAATAATACTATTTCCCCTAAGCGACAATAATATATCATAGCTCAATTCCAGTTCGGTGTAACCAACCCTCGGCGGAACCCATTTTGGGTAGATGGTTACCAGCGGAAAACGATCATGATGCAACTGGTACTCTGCTATCGCTGCGACTATGATCTCGATCGTGCTTTTGGCTCTTTTTTCGTCAGCCTGATCCTTAAAGCGTTTACCCGCCTTAAGAACGAGTGTCATCAGGACAGCAAGGATCACGACCACCACAATCATTTCGGTGATCGTAAAAGCATTTTTTTTGCTAAATCTGGCCATCAGATCCTTACCTTATCAATCAAGCATTATTACCACAACTACCCGAAAAAAGCCTGGTTACTCTTTCTTTTCAAAATTGAAAATATCGTCGATCGTACCGTAAAGTCCGTCCTTGCCCGCTGACATAAGAATATAAGAATTGGCACGGAAAGGCCTCCGAATCGTCTCAACCTGTGGATTAACGATCATACTGTCAAAATCAAGTAGATCGTCAACACCATCTGACAAGGGATGAGATTCAGTCGTTCCAGGGACACCGAGGTCAAGCAGGTTGAAGTTGTCAGGATAATAGTAGATGTCGTCATCTATACCTGTCGGACCTGTTCTGATATTTTCGCTGTCCTGCTCGACATAATTAGTTCGAGCCCTGAAATAAAGTATTGGCATACCTGCTTTTTCGCCAGTAGAACGTTTTTTGCTAAACACATCGGAGAATACATAGTTGTAGATATCAACTCCGGTTCCAAATTCGCCTAAATTGGCAGCTCCATATATATCTGACAGACGGAAAACATTGGCATTTTCTGAATCGATATACAAAGGTTTTCTCTCTTTAAGATTGTTGGTTATTGAGCCATCATAGACTTCAATAGATTGGTCAGCTTTCCAACCATCAGCTGCAAACTCTGACTGCGAATGAAAACCTAGCAAATCCTGACCGACCAAAGCTTCAGCAAGCTTATTCGCACCACAATAGGCTACATCGGCAAGTTGCGTGGTATCGAACTTATTATCATCCGACTCAGGGTATGAGCCGAACTCGGTCTTGAAGAGCTCCAGACCGACATCGATGCTGTGGAACTGGGCGCTTTGCTGCACTTCCATAGCATAGTCGTGCACCAGACCAAGCGCAGGAACCAGAAGGGCCATCAATATCGCGATCACGCCCATCACTGTCAGCAATTCCACAATGGTGAAACCCTTCGCTGCTGTTTCGTACTTTTTCATTTATCTATCCTTTCAAATTTCAAGTTTAACATCAACCCGTAAAGTTTATAAAATTAGGTTTGGTTTACATAAGCGCCTTAATGATTCCGACCATAGGCAAAAACATCGCAATGACGATAGTACCAACCATCACCCCAAGGAAAAGGATCATGATAGGCTCGAGCAGCGACATAAGCGAAGACACCAGAACGTCCGCTTCTTCGTCAAAGTTGTTGGCGATCTTCTCAAGCATTTTATCGAGATCACCGGTCTCTTCTCCAACGTCAATCATATTGATAACAAGCGAATCGACCGTCTTTGATTGTTTCAGAGGATTGGCGAACGTATCGCCCTGGCGGATCGAATGATGAACCTTATCAAGCATCCTTGCGTAAACTTCGTTACCGGAAGTATCACGGGCGATGTTGATCGCTTCAAGGATCGGAACACCCGCACTGATAAGAGTACCAAGCGTCCTGGTCCACCGGGCGACAGCAACCTTATACGTAAGCTTTTTAAGAACAGGCAAGTGAAGATTAAGCTGGTCGAAAAAGTACCTGCCGTTGCGGAACTGTTTGCAGAATTTCACAAATGCGATCATTACAAATGGTGACGCCACGACCATACCGGCGTTAAGACCATTCCGGGCAAGCAGCCAATCACTTATATCAAGCAGCTTTTGTGTAAGAGCGGGTAAGCTGGCCCCATCACCCATGTCGTTAAGAACCTCGGCGAACGTTGGAATAATAAAGATCATAAGACCAAGTGTAATACCAAGTGCCGCCGTAAGCACTACGATCGGATAAACCATCGCGCCTTTTACCTTGGCCTTTAGCCTTTCACTCTTTTCCAGAAAGTCAGCCAGCATTGACAAAACACAATCAAGTGAACGACGGATCTATCCGGCGGCTGCGATGTTGACGAAAAGCTGGCTGAAACATTTTGGATGCCTTCCCATTGCTTCGGAAAGTGTTGAACCCCCTTCAATATCCTCGGCGATATAACCAATAACTCGTTTTAACCTGCCCGGCTTCTGCTGCTGCTCAAGAATTCTAAGCGATCTGAGGATCGCAAGACCGGCGTCCTGAAGTGTCGACAGCTGACGGGCGAACTGACATATTTCTTTTGTTTTGATCTTACCGACTGACCTGCGGGCCTTAGGTTTGGCCTGCGTCCTGACCGCTGCCTTCTTGGACCCGCCCTTGGCACGAACCTTCGTCGGGAACAAACCTTTATTGCGAAGTTTGCTGATCGCTTCCTGATTACTCAGGGCCTCGATCTCAGACTTAACTTCCTTACCTTTGGCATCGAGTGCCTCGTATACAAATTTCGGCATAGTACTAACCTCCAATCAGGATCAACTACACTTTTCTATTCTTCATTGAGCAGTGTCTCACGAACAACTTCGTCGATCGTCGTTACACCGCTGTAAATAAGATCCATACCGTTTTCTCTGAGCATCTTCATCCCACCCTTGCGGGCTGCGTCGCGAAGAACGTTCGTAGAAGCTTTGTTCATGATCAAATCTCGAAGTTCATCGTTCATAACCATGATCTCATACACACCCGTTCGGCCTCTGTAGCCTGTCTTGTTGCACTTTGAACAGCCCTTGCCGTAATAGAATGTCTTGCCGCCGACATCATCCGGAGTAAGGCTAAGTTCCATCAGGTTCTCTTCCGTAGGCTCATATTCTTCCTTGCAATTCAGACAGATCTTTCGAACCAGACGCTGAGCGACAATACCTTCAAGAGCCGCAGTGATAAGGAACGTCTCAAGCCCAAGGTCAACAAGTCGGGCGATCGTACTCGGTGCGTCATTGGTATGAACAGTTGTAAAAACAAGGTGACCGGTAAGAGATGCCTCAACTGATATCTTTGCGGTTTCAAGGTCACGAATTTCACCGACCATAACGATATCAGGGTCCTGACGAAGAATTGACCTGAGGCACTTGGCAAAGGTCAAACCAATATCAGCCTGTATCTGCACCTGAATAAGACCGTCAATGTCATACTCGACAGGATCCTCAGTGGTGATAAGTTTGGTCTCGGGAGAGTTCAGTTCCTTCAAAGCGGAATACAATGTTGTCGTCTTGCCGCAGCCGGTAGGACCGGTTACAACGATAATACCGTTAGGCTTATGTATCAACTCGTTAACCATCTCGAGATCATGCCCCGCAATACCGAGCTTGTCAAGTTGAAGATCGACCTGGCTTCTGTCAAGAATACGAAGCACAACACTTTCGCCGAACATTGTCGGCAGGATACTTACACGAAGGTCGATAGGCTTACCGCCCACTACAAGAGGAATACGCCCATCCTGAGGAAGGCGACGCTCGGCAATATCAAGCTGAGCCATTACCTTAATACGTGAACTCAAAGCAACAGCGATATGTCGGGGCGGAGGAACCATCTCATAAAGAACACCGTCAATACGATAGCGCATCTTATATTCTTGCTCGAACGGTTCAAAATGAACGTCCGAAGCCTTATCACGGATAGCCTGTAAAAGAACAAGGTTCAGAAGCTTCTTTACGGGATTGGAATCGGCAAGTTCTTTCAGTTCATCAAGGTCGATACTGGCACCTCTGCCCTGAAACTCTGCAAGCTCACTGTCAGACTCAAGTTCCCCGATAAGCTCATTGATACTTTCATCTTCCTCAGGGTAAAACTTCACCAGACAATTATCGATCTCTTCCTTGCTGGCAACTTTAGCTGTAACCGTAAAGCCCATAAGTGTACTAAGATCGTCGGTTGCCCGGAAATTGTCAGGACTGTCGATCGCAACCGTCAGAAGATTTGATGCTGCATCATATTCCAGAGGAATGACATTGTAAGTCCGTGCTATGTGAGCAGCAACTTTTTCAATAACATCAGGTTTGATCTCAAAAGAATTAAGGTCGACAAACTCCATCCCGCGCTGGCCCGCAAGAGCGCTTTCAAGATCGAGTTCATTAATAAGTCCAAGCTCAAGTAATATTTGCCCAAGCTTATCTTTTCCCCCGCGTTCCTTCTGGATCTGAAGGCACTCGTGAACCTTATCACGGGTCAGAACGCCCATCTTAATAAGGATGCGACCAAGCATCCTTCCTTTCAATTGTCTTACTGGCAATTTTTTCGCCATTTGATTCTCCCGAGCAACTCTGTATGCTGCTAGCACACAATGTTAATCTTCTACTATAGTATACGCCTATAAAAACCGCTCCGCAATAATAAAAATGCCATGGACACCTTGTAAATAAGACTTATCTCCCGGCTTAGATAAAGCATTAAGACAATTGCATAACACCAATAAGCCTAAATGACAAGGGAAATACCAGCATCCATCACTATTGGAACGAATTATGGACCAGCATTGGATTGGAAATAAATGACCGCAAAACAACCGCTATCCAATACGATTATATCTACATTTTATTCAGAATACTTGGACCTGCAACACGGTATCGTCAATAAAGCGGCCATGAAATGACATTAATCCAGCAGAAAAAGTGGGGAAATAGGCAGTGATAATACCATTCCGCATAAATAAATGCGATTTGTGTGCGAACCAATCTGTTTATTGACAATAACTTAACAGAACTTCAACGCGAACTTAATTGTACCTTTTGGTATTATTAAACTCCTAGAACATTAATCTCACCTCTGCTAAGCGGGCCCTTACCTTCCTTCTGGGCCTTGATCTCTGCCTTTTCAAGCAAATTAGCAGCTGATTTGGCCTTATCAAGCATCTCCTGAAGCTCGACCAGATCATTATCGTAAAGTTCCCAAAGATGCTCATCGAGAAGCTGCATACCAAAGCTCTTGCCTGTCTGAATACTGGACTCGACTCGGTAAGTCTTGTTTTCACGAATAAGGTTAGCTATAGCAGGGGTTACGACCATAAACTCATAAGCCGCAACACGTCCCTTACCGCCCTTTTTGGCACAAAGCGTCTGACTGAGAACCGCGATAAGGTTGGTACTAAGCTGAACACGGATCTGTTCCTGCTGATTAACTGGGAAAGCATCGATAATACGGTTAATAGTTCCCTGACAACCGGTTGTATGAAGCGTACCAAATACAAGGTGACCTGTTTCTGCCGCGGTAATCGCAGATTCCATTGTCTCAAGATCGCGAAGCTCACCTACCAGGATCACATCCGGGTCCTGACGCAGCGAACGTCGAAGGGCCTCAGCAAAACTCGTAACGTCCAGCCCAACCTCACGCTGGTTAATTACTGACTTCTTGTGGTTATGGAAATACTCAATAGGCTCTTCGACTGTAATAATATGAAGGTCCATATTTGTATTGATATAGTCGATCATGGATGCAAGCGTAGTCGTCTTACCACTACCCGTCGGCCCGGTCACAAGGAACATTCCCCTCGGACGTCTGCACAGGGCGGCACAAACCTTGGGAAGACCGATAGTCTCAAAGCTAAGCAGCTCCGATGGAATAAGACGAAGAACCATCGAGATATTGCCCTTCTGTTTGAATACCGCGGTCCTGAA
>DAOWHR010000027.1 GCA_030641315.1 Anaerohalosphaeraceae bacterium
ATTGCTGTAGATGGTGTTGTAGTCTACAGTGATAGCCGTCGAGGTGCCCCAATAGATCCTGATGCCCCACCCCGTATTGCTGTAGATGGTGTTGGTATCCGTCACATCGATCTCAGTTGTCGCGATGGCTCCAGCAATGGTAATGTCGTGTCTGTTATCTATGATTATGATGAGTTTGGCAGAGCAACATCTACAAAGCAGGATAACGATGGTGATGCGGCAGCAGATGATGAAACATCGCAAGTGTATAATGAACTAGATCAGTTGGTATCAATTACAACTCCTTTGTCCGGTTTGACGGAGTTGAAATATGACAAAAACAAAAAGCTGGCCATTGCACGGGCTAATTTCAATATTGACACTATTGCTAACACCTGTGACTGGCAAACTACTGAATTTGCGTATGATCTGCTTGATAACCTTCAAACGCTGACCGATGCTTTGGGCAACCAGACCACTAAATTCTATGATGATAACGACAACGTTGACTCGGTAACTGATGCAAAGTCAAATGATACAACTTATGTATACGATGAGCGTGACCTGTTGTGGAAAGTATTCGATGCCAAGAACGATCCAGCAAGTCCGCAGTACTGGACGGAATACAGCTATGACGATAACGGCAATCTTATTGAGATCGAAGCAGGTAAAACAAGCACTACGGCTGGTCAGATAACCAAATATGAATATGACGGCTATGACAGGCTTATCAAGACAACATATGCGTATGGCACGAGTGATGTGTGTTACGAGGAACTTTACTACGATGCGGCTTCAAACATAACCTGCAGACAAGATCGCAACGGCAACACCACCTATTACAAATATGACGCTCTCAACCGCCTTGTTGAAGAATGTCTTGCGGTTGACAATGGCGATACTTCGGGTAATTGGCTGTTAGATGACTCCGATACCGATAGTTTCGCGATTGATTACTTGTACAACACTACTGCAAGCGATACTTATAGCTTCATTACGGAATTGTATGGTGATTATCCTGTCTATCTTTGGTGGCCAAGCGGAGTAACTTTCAGCACAAACTACCTGATCAATTCGGATTCTCCATCAAGCGGCAACGTTACTGATCAGACGGCTAATGGTGGTCAATGGAATTTGATAAACTCAGCAAACGTATTTTCAGGTAATGCATCTGTTGAACTATCTGTTCCAGGTAGTTCAACTGCGGTAGCTGACGCGGTCGCCTTTTCTGTAAAGAATTATTATTATGACATTGCTGGCAGGGTTGTTAGCATTGACGATGACGGCGACATTACCACATTCCTGTACGAAGGCAGTTCTGGTAATGTCAATCTCGGCAGATTGAAAGAAACAACCGATCAGAATTCAAAAACAGTTAAATACGATTATTACAATAACAGCATGCTTTCAAAGCTGACCTATCCGGACAACAGCTTTGTAACCTATGACTATGACGAAATGGGCAGGCTGACGGATATCAGTGACCTATTGGGTAATGTTATTGCCCATTATGATTATGACGAACTTTCACGCCGAACGAATCTATATTATAATTATGATGGTGGAGATGATACCTACAATGAAGCTAATGTGGATTGTCGTATTGCGTACGATTATGAGGACCGCACAACGGAACCCACCTTAGCTAATGTTGGCAATCGTCTTCAATGGGTATATAACGATGTGAACAACGATAACACATCAGATATTACTTTTGAATACGAGTACGATTCCGTAGGCAATCGAAAAGAACTGAATATTGACGGCAGCAGCAATACATATTTTTATGAGTATGACGATATTTATCAGCTTAATGAAATATTCTTCCCAGTCGAAACAACAAGTATTGAAGATTACAGCTATGATGACCTTGGCAACCGTGATGATTATACGCCTAATGCTCTTAACCAGTACGCAGATACCGGCTTTGGCTATGACAACAATGGCAATCTAACTAATTACTATGACGATGGTAGCACAACCTGGGTGTACACATATGACCATAACAATATGCTTATTAAGGTCGTTAAAGACAGCGTTACTGTTGCCCAGTACGCTTACGACCATGCGGGCAGGCGGATTAGCAAGACTGCTAGTGGCACAACGACCGAATACGTCTATAACGGCGATCAGGTCATTGCTGAATACGTTGGCAGTAATTGGGTACGCAAATTTATTTACGGCCCCGGCATCGATGAGCCGATATGTATGATAGTTGCTGCTGGCCAGACTGGTGCGGGGACATACTTCTACCACTTTGACGGCTTGGGCAGCGTAGTCGCTCTTTCAAAATATGACAGTGACGATGGATATGCGAGCATTGTCGAAAGGTACACCTACGATGCGTTCGGCAATACGACCATAACAACAACGTCCGGCTATACCAGCCCCGGCAATCCGTACATGTTCACGGCTCGCCGCTACGACCCCGAGACGAAGCTGTACCACTACCGAGCAAGAACCTACAGCCCCGAGCTAGGCCGATTCCTCCAAACCGACCCGATCGGCTACGCGGACAGCATGAACATGTATGGTTATGTTGGCAACAATCCGATCAACTGGGTTGACTCAAGTGGTTTAACCCCTGGATATACGAGTTTTAGAAGTTTTATGAAACTTCGTCCCGCTTCTATTCTAAAGATAAAGACTGAGCAAAAGGGAAGAAAGATTTATAGATTAACTTCAGCAACGGATATCGTAAAGATAATGATTGAGGCAGAGGTAACTGGAAATAAAATTACCGAGTTTGAGTACGTAGGGCATGGAGATGATGGAGGAGGCATTAGTGTTAATGAAAAAGGGGGGGTGTTCAGCGGGATATATCAATTTGGTGATACATCTGGAGACTGGTATAATTACGAGTCTCTAAGAAGTCTGACCAAAGGGGCTTTTGTGGACAATGCAACTATAATATTGGGAGCTTGCTATGGTGCCAAAGATGAAAAAAGCATAGGATATTTTTTCAAGGATGTTCTGCCGCAAGCGGATGTGTTTGCCTACACAGGTATTGCTAAAATTGATACATTATGGGGTATTCACTACGCTGATGCTGAGAGTAAAAGTCTATATGTAAAGATCGGAGATAAAAAGTGCGAGAATTAAAAAAGGCAATAGTTCTATTTGTAGCGATAGTTTTACTTGTTAGTGTTTTCTTTGGCACACGTTATCTGAATAGTAATCCCTATGAAAAACGTATAGAGTGGACGCAGATTTCATTAATTGCCGTTCGTTATGACATTTCACTTTTCTATGAGAAATATGGCAGATATCCTGATTCTTTTTCAGAGATAAAACAGGTATCTATAAATATAGATGATACAGAAAAAGGTTTCAGCGAGAGGCAATACAAGGAATATATATCCTGCGAAGAAGGGGAAACTGCAGAAGTAAACAAATTAGACAATAGTGGAGGCTGGTTCTATAATCCTGAGAATGGCGAAGTCAAAATTAATCTTACTGAATCATTACATACATATTTCCCAAATTATTATTATTTTAATCGTAATCAAATACCTTCCGAGTGGCAACCTAAACGGTAGGGATAACCTGAGTGCGTAAGGTACCTTTTTCGGAAAGTTCTTTTAGAAGCTGAATATCAGGACAGCGTAGTCGTTCTTTAAAAATTTGACAGCAACGATGGATACGCCAGCATTGTCGAAAGGTACAGCGGAGCTTGCCCCGGTATGCATTAGGCCGGGAACACGTTTGGTAATACGGTAGTTTGCGATTCGTCAACTGTTCAGGAGTCCGTTTTCTATTATTGTTGGTAACCTTAAAACAACCAGGCAGCTATTACCGTTCGGCAAGGCGGTTTGAATTTTAATTATTATATTGAGCATGAAGGAGAGATGTATGAGAGTATCGAAAATGACTTTTGGTAAATGTGCTGTAATGGCGTTCATAGCTTTATCGGCTATACATTCAACAGCTAATGCTGGGGTCGAATACGTAATCAATCCGAGCGATGACGGCACAGTCACTCGCAGCAGAGTCGATAACAGCCACGATTTATGGTCCAACTTTGGTGAGTATGGAATAGTTGAGTTCTCACTGGCTGTGATACCAACGGACGCCGAAATATCCAAGGCCATGCTGTCCATTAATCCCTATGCTCTTCCGTTGGATGATAGCGGTGTTATGGTCTTTGGATATAATAGTGAAGATGGAAAAGTTACCCGTTCTGATTATTCAACCGCTGCCACATATGTCGGGACAATTCTGTTTCCTGATAATGTTACCTGGGGCCAAATAGGATATATTGATATTACCGACTTTATGCTTGATGTTGAATCTCCATATGTTGGTTTTAAACTGGTCACAACATCATTAGATATATTCAGCTCGCTGGAGCACAATTACGGTAAACCATCACAATTAACGATAACACTTGTTCCTGAGCCAGCAAGCATTCTTCTTCTTGCAGCAGGTGCCATCAGCTTAGCAAGATTCAGACAGAGCCACCTGTAGCAAAAAAAAACGAATTAACAGAAATTGAAAAGCCTGCGGCTAAAAGCTTCGCTTCTCACACCATCTGTGAAGCTTTGAGTGATTCATAATGTTCCACCGTTAACATCCTTTCTGGCCTCCATGCATCTGGAACCATTTCCAGATACAACATATCGACCAAATGCGGTGGCTCCCTTTTAGGCGCTCTTTATGGCTCTAAATCATGCTTTCACTGGCTCCCGTGCTGTACAAATATTATATTCCCATAAGTTCTTTTAAAATATGGACATAAAATACTTCCGGACGAACGATATTTCTGATTTGAGTCATGTATGATAGACTTTGTACTTGTTAAGCGGCTAATGCGTTCAGGCAAGTACTTGCGGTGGGTCATGTCTTTAATGGTAATTCATGCCTTAAGAGTTATTAACTTGAGTAATTGCAACAATCTTTTATCGGTTTACGGAGAGAGTATCATTTTTCCTTTTTTTTGCTGATTATATAAGAAAAACGTTAACAAAATCTCACTTGATTACTCTTAAACTGCAGATAATACGATTGGAATGATAATTTGTATATCCTTCAGGGTAGTAAATTGCTGCGAGTAAAGTTTTAACTAGCGGTCTCAAGGTTAAATAGCTACGCAGAAAAGGGAATTTTAAATCGTGATCAGTTTATCCAACGGTCCGCTTCAGGTTAATGATTATGAGCGTCAATGATAATGATGAATTGATGAGTCTGCTTAACGCTTTGCGGGAAGGTGTTATTTCTGAAAGTCAATTTGAGAGGCTTGATAAGATGATTGCTTCTGACCCAATGAATGGTCTCGATTATGTGGATTATGTCAATTTATGGGCAGACCTTGTTTCTATGAATGGACTTTTTATAATATGATGAAGGAAATTACGGAAGACTTTGAGCCAATAAACGGCATCCCGGCATCAGAGAAGCCCTAAGGGACCGTTAAGCCTATGCTGTTTTAACTTATCTGTTCATGGTAAGTTAATCTGTTGTATTAACGGGATGCCGTTGCTGGCTGCCTATCAAAATATCGGAGAAATGCTTATTTCCGTCACATTATTATTAAAAGCAAATTGAATAAATCAAGCTAATGAATTAGGATAAATTATGGGTATTATCCAAGGCTCTTAAAACGGGCAATAAGTTGATCGACATAAGCAGGAGAAGACCGGAAAATGGAAGAACATCCGGAATTAAAAAAACTTGTTAAGCAGGCTATAGCTGGAGAGAGGCAATCTCTGGATGAATTGGCCCGCATTGTTGAACCGAGGCTTCAGTCGTATTTTTATCGAACATTGCTGGATAAAGAGTTGACTGACGATCTGGTTCAGGAGGTTTTGCTCGAGATGGTTAAATCACTATGCAAGTTAGTAAAGCCAGATAGTTTTTGGCCATGGCTATTCAAGGTGGCTTCAAACAAGTTAAAACATTTCTACCGAATCAGCCGAAAACACTCTGAGCTACGTTTCTCTACGATCGGCGATTACCTTCTGGATACCATTTTGAACGAAGGAGCCGAGACAGCTGACAGTGGAATGATCAAGCGTGAGATTTGCGATATGATTTTTGACGTGATGGGGCATCTAAGCGTCAGGCATCGCTCTGTTGTAAATCTTCGCTGCTTTGAAGATATGTCTTTTGCCGAGATCAGCAAAGCTGTCGGATGCAGTGAGACAGTTGCCAGGGTATCTTTTTTCAATGCTAAACACAAACTCCGCAAGGAGATGAACCGCAGGGGGATGAGCAAGGAATCGCTCTTGATGGTTTTGATCCTGTTCGGCAAGCTTACCGCTCCGAGTCGTGCGGCAGCGTCTACATTGACAGTCAGTGCTAACGCGGTCGGTGCGGCTGGTATCGCAAGTATTGTAAAGAGCAATATCGGTAAAATATCGACATCGGCAGCTGTGCTGGCAGTGTGCATTTTCGGTTTGTCATATTCCGCAATGAAGATGCCTGGGCGTGACGATGTGAGTAGTGTGTCGTTTACCGTTCAGGGTATCGGGCCTGCTTCTACTTTAAGCAGCAGCAGCGAATCAATTGATAAATCAGGTCCCAACTTCGTATCAAAAGGAGCTTATGATACTTTACTGCATTTTCCGGAGGGAGTTGACGGGCCGATGCTGAGGCGCGATCAGAGATGGCTCAATCTTGATCGAACGGGTAAAGCATGCTCATGGCTGCAGGACGGCAACGCTAATTATTATTACGGCAGTGTCGAAAACATCGTTTACACTACCAATGAGCCTTTGAGTGTTCTTGTGTTGCCGACGGACGAACCTGAGTTCGCTGAGTTTCTGCTGAGTCAGTGTGATATGCCTGATGGTCTTGATTATTACAGGGATCCCAAAACCGGGCTAATGACGAAATGTGTAGATAATCGGGTGTCATCAGTTGTAGATTTTAAGACTACTTATCGGTACAATTCGCTCAAACGGAAGGCGTTTGCTTATGACTGGGACGAAACAGTCGAAATTGTCGATGACCGGGATCAAATGCATAAGCGAGGCTGGACTTGGTTTAGGATTCAGGGAGTTATTGGGGACAAAAAGGTTGAAGGACGCGGTCGAACTCCGTTTGCCTATTCTGCAATGACAGAACATCGGCCCTGGCTTGAATTGAAGATCGGAAATGATATTACAATCCTTGATACAGTTGATGGGAGTTATGTTCTCGATGGTTCCGGGCAAGTTATTGGGAAGTATCCGTCAGGCAGTTTTTTTGCTGGTCTTGCAAAACCATGGATGGGGATGAGGGCGTACGATGTTGTGCGGCGAGATGCCGCGAGGAAGAGGATTGAGTTTGATTGTCGAAGCTCGATGAGTCGTGGACAGGTAGTGCTAATTGAAAGCAGGGACTATTCGCATACCTCGGTCACATGCAATATTGATATGGTCAAGGGTATCGTTGACAGGATTATTCTGAAGTCCATGGGAGGGGCAAAAAACGTGACTGGCAATCTTGCGTTTTCGTACCTTCAAGAAATCGAATTAAGTGATTCGGAATTTAAGGAGCCTGATGAAATTAATAGCGATATGCCTGTAAGTGACGATATTGGGATTGGGTGGTTAATGTGTCTTGCCGAGGAGAACTATGATTTGAATGAGGGGGTAAAAGTTGTCGCGTTTAATAATCGTTAGTATAGTGATAATAATTCGGTGCTAAACCGGTTGATTGATGTTTCCATTTAAATATTTCTGTAATATGGAGAACTAGCAATGTTAGAAGTTAGCGAGCATGAGAATATCGAGGAATCACAGCGAAAATCAACAGACAAGAAAGACCTGTTGGCCAGGCTCTACACAGGTTATACGAATCTAAAAGAGCAGATTCACAAGGTTGTGGTCGGTCAGGACGAGGTTATAGATTCTGTTCTTTGCTGTATGTTGGCCGGCGGGCACTGCATTGTTCAGGGAGTGCCGGGGTTAGCCAAGACATTGCTGGTGCATTCGATTTCCGAGGCTTTAAAAATGGATTTTAACCGAATTCAGTTTACTCCGGACCTGATGCCTTCCGATATTACAGGGACGGATATTATTCAGGAGGACCCGGAATCACGTCAGAGAAGGTATGAGTTTGTCAAAGGACCGATCTTTGCCAATGTTGTGCTTGCAGATGAGATAAACAGAACTCCTCCGAAAACCCAGGCGGCTTTATTGCAGTCCATGCAGGAAAGGGAGGTTTCTGTGTCGGGCAGGACATACAAACTGGATGAGCCTTTTTTTGTTCTGGCGACAGAAAATCCAATCGAACAGGAGGGGACATATTCGCTACCCGAGGCTGCTCTTGACAGGTTTATGTTTATGATCTATATGGACTACCCGAATAATTCTGAAGAATGTGCGATCGTTAAGCAGACAACTACGAACAAAAAGCAGACTGTCAAGCAAGTACTCGGCAAAGAGGATATGATGTTGTTTCAGGATATTGTTCGAATGGCACCGGTGAGTGATGTTATTATCGGTTATTGCGTTCGACTTGCAAGGGCAACGAGGCCCGGTGATCCGACTGCGACGGAGATGGTCAAGAAGTATCTTAAATGGGGAGCAGGTCCCAGAGCGGCACAGTATATGACTCTGGGAGCCAAGGCGTATGCGTTAATCAATGGCAGAGTTACACCTGGGTTTGACGATGTTAAACATGTATGCAGGCTTGTGCTCAGGCACAGAGTGATAGTAAACTTCAATGCCGAAGCCGACGGTATCAGCGTTGAGGATTTACTTTCAGACCTTATCCATAAAACACCAATGCCCAAATAAATTCATGCATATCCGATAAGAATGGATTTTGTAAGGTAGACCATGAAAAGCAGTCGTAAATATCTTGATCCTCAATTACTTAGTAAGCTTTCGAATATGGAACTGGTTGCCAAGTGTGCGGTTGAGGGCTTTTTTTCCGGACAGCATCCGAGCCCTTTTCATGGATTCAGTGTCGAATACAGCGAGCACAGAGATTATCAGCCTGGAGATGAGCTGAAGTATCTTGACTGGAAAGTTTTCGGACGGAGCGATAAGCTTTATATAAAGCAGTTCCAGCAGGAAACGAACGCAACGGTTTATATATTGCTCGATTGCAGCAAGAGCATGAGTTTTGCAGGTGAAGGCAACGTAACTAAAATGGATTACGCAAGTTATCTTGCGGCAGCTTTGAGTTATCTGATGCTTGGTCAAAGTGACAGTGTTGGTTTGTATATGTTTGCCGATAGAATCGTAAAACAAATTCCACCACATTCAAAACGCAAACATTTAAACGCAATTCTGACTACGCTTCAAAGCAGCAGTCCTGCTGGAAGGACGAATCTTGCAGAGGTGCTTCATTCTGTTGCCGAATCTACGAAGAGAAGAGGACTTGTTGTGCTGATTTCTGATCTACTTGACGAGCAGGCAGATATATACAGTGGATTGGCGCATCTGAAGTATCTTAAGCATGATGTTATAATACTGCATACGATGGATCATCAGGAACTTAATCTTGATTACGAAGGCCTTGTACAGTTTGAAGATGTCGAGTCGGATCAAATGATCAGAACGTTTCCTCATTCGCTTAAGGAAGCTTATCGCAGTCGCGTGAGAGAATATCTCGATGATATTGAGAAAACGGCAGGCAAGAGCGGGATTGATTACTGTTTGCTGGACACATCTGAGCCGTTGGATAAAGCGTTAATTGCCTACTTGGCTAAAAGAAAGAGGATGATGTGAGTTTTACGGAGTGGATATTTCTGTTTGGGGCAATCGGGGCGGCAGGGCCAGTTCTTGCGCATTTGCTTGCCAGGCCGAAATTCCAGCGAGTACCGTTTACGATGCTGCAATTTTTACGGTCAGGGCAAATTGAAAGCCGCTCAAGGAGGCGTATTAAAGACATCCTGATCCTGCTGATAAGATGTTTGATCGTTGTGCTGATTGCAATAATGTTCGCACGGCCTAGGATGTTGCTCAACGCTGCATCGGGAAATTCTCAAAAAGTGTGTTATATCGGTCTGGACAATTCCCTTTCGATGTCATATACGGATGGAACCGGTTCTTTACTTGAGCGAATGAAAGAATCAGTGAGTGATTACATAGGATCGCTTGACAGTGATTCTGTTATCAATATCTGTGAGCTTGCAACGGGACAATGGATAAGGGGGCTAACCATAGATGAATCGGTTCATGCTGTCGAGCGTATTAACATTTCTAGCTACACAGCAGGATTTGACGATTTTGTTTCGGTTGTACGTGCAGACGCAAAAGGCAAATACAGCGATGCGGAAATATCAGTGGCAGTCAGCAGTGATTTTACAAGTGCAGTTTCGCAATGTTTCGATAAAATCAGCGAGCCTGTGCGGGTAGACTCTTTCGAGGTATTTCCAATTATACCGGGAGTTCCCGCAGTCAATCTTGCTGTAACTGATGCGCATGTTGCAAGTGTGCGTAACGGAAAACTCAAGATTGAAGCTACAGTAGTCAATTATGGACAGGCTGTGCAAACCCGTCAGTTGTATGCAAAAACTAGAGCTATTAAGTCTAAGCCGCTGGAAGTTTCCCTGGCTGCAGGGCAAAAGCAAGTAGTTACGTTAGTACTGGAATCCGGTTCAAATGAGAACATGCTTATTGTTCCTATCGAGGTAGAGTTGGTTGAAGGCGATGGTATTGAGGGCGATGACAAGTACTATCTGGCTGCATCGGTTAACTCTGGTATGGGTCACAATGTTCTGCTAGCCGGTAACAGTTATGATGAAACATTTCTGCTCAAGACAGCGTTTGAGACTCTGAGCGGAATGGATATGTACGAAAACGCGTCATTGAAGCAGGTTGATTATAATGATTTGTCAGGTATCGATATCGGACAGTATGATATAATTATGTTTTCATCTATCGGGAAGGTTTTGGAAGGGGTTGCTGACGACCTGGAGTCTTTTGTTCAGACCGGAGGTCGTATAGTGTTCTTTCTGACGGGTGAATGTGATTCAACAGCGGTGAAGGCATTATGGGCAAAAGACATCCTGCCTGCTCTGCCTGGAGAAAGATTGTCCAAATCAACACATATCCAAGCCTTTAGCACCAGTTCCGCAGTATCGTCGAGCATTGGATCAGATGATCCGATCAGCCAATCGCTGCTCAATTACGAGATGGACAGAGTTCAGGTTAGTGATTATTACAAACTGGATTGTCATTCGCAAGGCGAATGCTTATGGGCATTGGAAAGCGGCGATGGCTTTGTTTGTTCAAAAGAACTTGGTAAAGGCAAAACAGTAATCGTTAACACAAGCGTAGACGATTCTGCGGGGACTTTGATGAAATCCAACGCCTGTCTGGCCTTTTGTGCTTTTCTTTTAGGGAATGAAGCGAAGGTTGAGGAATACAGCTTTAGGCTGGATGAAAGAGTTCGGATTCCGGCATCTGATATGGAGTTGAGAAATGCCGATCGAACTGATTTTCAAGTATACAATTGCGATGGTCAAATGAGCACGGTAAGGGTAAGCGATTCTTTTTTAGTTCTAAATGATGTTCATGGAACGGGATGGGTCAAAACACTGACAAGTCCAACACGCTGGGCGGGAGTCAACCTTTGTGCGGGTGAAACGGATATGACTGCACTTACAATGGATCAGATTGAAAACGCGGCAGGCAACGCTTTTGTTGCCGGTTTCGATGAAAAAATACAGATGGATAAATCTTCTGCTGATTTTAGATATAAACCTTTGTGGAAGTACTTTGCCTGGGTGTTGGTTGTGTTGTTATTGCTTGAGATAACGGCAGCTAATACCATGAAACGATAATTGCGTGAAGATAAATTGTATTTCGAGACTGAAATGATAAATGATTCTGATGGAAAACTTGATGGTCTGATAGTGAGGATCAAAAGGGTCAGGCGGTGGTTGATCGCGATATCTGTGCTGAAGCTGACAGCAATATGTTTGCTGCTGGTATCGGTGTATATCGGAGTTTACGCGTGGCTTGATCACAGAGTGCATTTTCAAACCGTGGGAAGAGGTATTGGCCTTTTCATCTTGTTATTTGCAGTCGTATATATGGCATTTCGTTTTGGACGGATTTTTCTTGGTCATCTATCTTGCAGTCAGGCCGCTAATCATGTTGAAAGTCGAAGGTCGTTTGATCAGCAGCTAGTTGCGGCTGTCGAATATTATGAGCAACAGGATGATTATCCTTATTCGGAGGAAATGGCACAGAGGCTTGTCCGGCAATTAGATGTCGCAAGTGAAGAATTTCGTTTCGATTCTACGGTCTCGAAATGGCTAGCTTACTTATTTGTATCAATAATCCTGTTGGGACTTATGGTATCGTCGTATTTTGTCCGGGACAACTTCCGTTATTTTGCTCAATATGCCAGCAGGCTTGCTAATCCGGTTTCAAGTGTCGCGCCATTACCTGCTACAAGTCTCGAATCCATTACTAAGGATATCACGGCAGAACCGGGTCAGTCGATAGTTATAAAAGCCGCAATTAGCGGCAAAATACCTGAGCTTGGCTCTGTGGTGTTTGCTGAAACTGATGATTCGGTTGAAAATCAGGCCGATTTACCTGACGGAGAAATGGTGGAGCCAAAAACTACGGAAGATTCAAACCCTATATTCGAATTTACATTTTCAGCGGATAATCCGGGCAAATTCAAGTACAGATTTGAAGCGGACAACTCTGTAAGTCCATGGCACAGTATAATTGTAAGCGATATTCCACGGATTAAAATGATTGCCGCTGATGTTTCATTGGGCAGCAACAAGTTTATTGCACCATATGAAGAGGTTGTACAGGATTACTGTCTGAAAGTAATTGCAGGATCGTTTGTTGTGTTAAAAGTCGAAGCGACCGAAAAACTCAGCAGGGCCGTGATAACTGATACAGACAGGAATGAACGAATCAAGAACATCGAAAATTCAAACAGCTTTGAATATAGTTTTATCGCAGAAAAGGAAGGCTTTGTTGGTATAGCTCTTACAGGTCAGAGCGGAATTGTTAATGATAACATTCCGTCATTGCAGATTGTGCTGAAGAAGGATGAACCTGCTACATTAAAGTTAATCGCACCTGGGAGTGATTATCTTGCGACGAATGTTGCAAGCGTACCAGTAAGGTTTGAGCTTACGGATGATTTCGGGTTGCTATCCGCTTCGATTGTCGCTGAGGTTGCCGGTTCTGAACCGGTCATACATAAGATACCAATCGAACGCGGCAGTAAAAAGCAAACCATCACTCATACCTTCGAACTTGAGGAGTATGATCTGGAAGTCGGCGACAGCGTTATGTACTACGCCGAAGCTGCGGATATAAACACAGGTTCGAGCCTTAATAAATCGGCTACGGGCAGTGAGGTATATTTTATTGAGATAAGGCCATACATACAGTTATGGCACGAAGATACTATGGTGCAAATGGACGGTGAACAACGGGAAAGACAAGGGACTTTCCATGAGCAATTGATAAAGATCCTCGAATATACAAGAGCGATTGTTAAAAAGACCTGGACCTTAAGCCGGAAGCAGGAACTGGCCGAGAAAGAAAAATCTCAACTAAATTCGATTAACGTTGACGTTCGATTTTGCTCTGATGAAGTTAAGATGATAAGAGATGATCCGACATTGCTGGTCAGCGATACTGACAAAGCGGTACTGAACGTGATTCTCCGGGAGTATGATCGGGCTAGTGAGTATCTTACTGCTGTTCAGGTGTCCTCGGCTCTTGCCCATGAGAAAGAAGCTTACAGAATCCTCCGCAAGTTTCTAATTGAAAACGATCTTAAGCTGTGTCCGCCTGGTTTTGGCTCACCACCGGAGGCTCCAGATAAAGTTAAAATACAGGAGCAAGTACATCTCAAGCGTTTAGAAAAAGAGCGCATTGAGTCAGAGATCAAACAGATTGCTGAGCAGATATCAAAGCAGGAAGATCAGCAGGAACGGATAAACAGAATGTTCGATCATTTTCTGGAACAACAACAGCCAAAAAAATATGCACAAAAAACAACAGATGAGAAATCCTGGTATGAAGATAGCGTGCCAGGTGCGGCAGCAAATACAAATTCAAATAACAATAACAGTAGTGCCGCAAACCGTGATCCGGAACCAAGTGTGGAAGGACCATTGCAAAGCCCTCCTGAGCCTCCTGAAGATGCGAAGAGCCAGGGGAGTAAACCGGGTGTTTTAGCAGGGAACGGGCAAAGACTTAAAATGCTCAAAGCTATGCAAAAAGATTTACAAAAACGTGTCTCCGAACTTAAAAAGGCGTTGGAGAGCTTGCCGTTAACATCACAAGCCAATAATCAAAAACGTGAGCAGACATTAGATCATATTGATCAGGCCGGTTCAGGAATGGGTAACGCTATCTCCGAGATGGGAAAATCAGAATACAGTTCAGGGACTAAAGATGAGACTCTAAATCAAATTGCCAAAGAACTTGAGAAGGCACATGAACAATTAGAAATGGCAAGAGACGGCCTGGTCGAAGAGTTGGATTTATCTGAGGAAGATAAGCTTGCTTTGGAAGCTCAAAGACTTGCTGAGGAATTAATGGAACTTGCCGAGAAACTTGAAACGGAGACCTCAAAAGCCGAATTTGAGAAATTGCTTGAAAAACTGGAACACGTTGAAGATCTCTACAGCATGTTTGCAGATGAGTTATTTCAGAAGGCTGAGAACAATCAGAAAGAAGGCTCACAAGGTGCCGGAGGGGGGACCGATACGGTCGTCAGCGGCTCTAAAAAGTTTAACAAATCTGCGCAAAAACCATCTCATCGAGCCAGATTTCTTGCTGAGAAGTTTTATATGTTGGCAATACAGGCAAGGAAACATCAGGGACCGATCCTGGAAAACGATTCTTCCGACGCAAGGTTCCATGAGTATGAAAGTGACTTTTTCGAATCTGCTGCGAATTACGATCCTTCGAGGAGCAATAAATGATTCTTCTGAACTATCCGGGACATATTATTGCAGTGACACTTGCAGTTATTATCGCCGCATTTATCCTTTTTTCGTATCGACACAAAAGTGTCAGAAGAGTGAGGCTGCGGGTAATTCCTCTGGCATTGCTTCAGTTCACAGCTTTTCTGATCGTGTTGTTTATACTATGGAATCCGGTGATTGCCGAGATGACCGAATCTAAAACGAGGAACTCCGTGTTGCTTTTGTTCGATACGAGCGAGAGCATGTCTGTTGCAAACAATGGTGCGAAAAGCAGGCTTGACAATGCGGTTGATTTATTCATAAAGAAATTCAGTCCGGATGATCCAGAAGGTCCGGTTTTTGAGATATACGGTTTTGACAGAGATTATTATTATGCCGGTTCTTTGGATGGATTAGTCAGATGGGGAGATAAGTCGAGCCTGATAAGCCCTATCGAGTTATTAGCAAAACAATCAGCATTGAATGGGGATGCAAACAGAGGTTCCGGTTCGGTTCATGGAAAAGTTGCTGGAGCTATTATCTTTACAGACGGCCAGGTACTTGATAAGAATATGTCTTTATATCCATCCGCAGACGAGCTTGAGTTTCCGGTAGCCGTTGTAGGTGTAGGCTCATCAAACGCACAATACGATCTTGCGGTAAAATCTATGAAAACGCCTGGAAGGGCGGCTATGAATACATCTTTTGTTGTAGAGATTACGGTTGGTTCTATAAATGAGGGAAGCGAAAATGTTATCATAGAATTGCTGGAAGACGAGCAAGTTATAAGCTCAAGGGAAATACCTGCTAAAGATATTTCCGAAGATATGGCAGTTAGTTTTAATGTCGCAGCTGATAAACCCGGGGCACACAGCCTGGTTGCGCGAATCGGCTCAAATCAAAATGAAATTAACCGGGCAAATAATTCCCGTGCTGCGATATACGAAGTAATCGATGACCGAAAGATAAACGTTCTGTTTTATTCGCAGGTAGCCAATTTTGATGTAGGAAAAATCCGTCAGGCACTGTCTCGTGACGAGAAAGTGCGTCTGGACATGAAGATGGATGTGATAATTCCTCAAATGAATAAATACTATGATTCGCAGGTTAAGCTTCCATCCAGCACGAACGGCTATGATGATTATGATGTTGTTATTCTTGGCCCCTGTATGGGCGATGCTTTAGACGAGATGCAGATTGAGTCGTTGTATCGTTTCGTAGCTGACAGGGGAGGTGGCTTGATACTTTTGCCCGGTCATGGAGTCATGGATTCCAGCAGCTGGAAGAATGATAAATTACGACGCCTAGTACCCGCATTTTCCGACATTGATGATCCGACGCAGAAATATGATATGAGAAAAGTATCTCTCTCTCCTGGTGGTATGAACAGTAAGTTTGTTGAGCAGTCGTTATTTGAGACATACAAGCCCGAAGCGATGGCTTTCAAGAGTTCAATGCGCAAAAAGCCGGCTGCTACATCTTTTGCTTCGATAGACAATACTCCTGCTTTAGTTGTGCATCGGATCGGTCGAGGCAAAGTATGCATGGTAAATATATCAAGGCTGTTTCACTGGTACCGCGAGGATCTCGAAGGGGGTTTTCTGAGGGTGTTTATGTCAGGTCTGACCGAGTATGCGGGGCGAGTTACTAAATCCGAATCAGGGATAGAATTTTTCGCAGATTGTTCCGATGTCGATTCAGGAAAATTGAAATTCGATATATTTCTTAAAGATAATTATTCGGACCCGATAGCCAACGCGAATGTTCAGATTCAAATCGGGCAGGATATTTTGCAGGCAGCTGTCGCAGGGGATGGGCATTATTCCATCGAAACTGAGGACTATGTTGGACAATCAATAATTGCGACTGCCAGGGGAGAACTTAGTGGTTTGTTTCTCGGTGAAAAGAGTATTGTTGTCAACCAGAAACCGGTACTGGGAGAAATGGACAATGTTGGTTTGGACAGCAGGTTTTTGGAGCAGCTTGCTGAGAGGATAGGTGGGAAGTACTGTCATCTTTATTACTTCAATGCAGAAACGCTGGATATAGTTGAGGCTACCTCTACGGTGAAAAATGTTAAGGCAATGGTTCAGCTGTGGCCCCAATGGTGGCTACTTACGGTTCTTTGTGTGATCCTGACAGTGCAGTGGTTTTTGCGAAGAGCATTTGGTCTTGTGTAAGAATTAGGAATAATAATGAGACGTATTAAAGTATTTATTATAGCAATAGTGCTTTGCGGAATCCTGAACGGTGAACAGGCCCTACAGGAAGATTGCCAAACATATGCATTGATTATTTGCGGAATTAACAAGGACCCGGAACAACAAAACACCAAGAAGCAATCTAAAGAGTTGCTTCAGAATTATCTGATCAAGCATGCGGGTATTCCAACTGAAAAGGTGAAAGTGCTGGACGCGTTTGAAGGGAGTTCTACCCAATCTACCGGTATAAACATCAGAACGGCTATGCTGGAACTTTCTAAAGTAATTACAGTTCAAGACAGGTTTATTTTGTATTACATTGGTCAGGCAAATGCTGCTGATGGGAAACTAAGGTTGAATCTACCTGGCAAGGATATGACAGGTGTCGAACTTGCGGGTTTGGTTGATAAAATCAATGCCACCTCGTCCTTGATTGTTTTGGATTGTCCCTGTTCGGGCATGGCGATTAAGCCATTGAGCAAAGCAGGGCGTATAGTTGTTGCAAGCTGCCGGTCAGATCAGCCATACAGTACACATATGAGCGTATATCTGTTACCTGCTCTGGCAGACCCACAAGCGGACACAGATGGCAATGGAATAGTATCGTTACTTGAAGCATTTACTATAACTGCAAAAAAGCTGGACAGTTATTATCAGCAACTGAACGTTTTGAAAACGGAAATAATGTTGCTGGAAGACGATGGTGACGGAACACCAAGCCAACACCCATGGCGATACAAACTGGATAAAAATGACGGCAGTGAGGCAGCGAAGTATTATTTTGAAAGAAGTAAGCCTGAATTGAAATGATAATGGAAAGTAATCATGGACATATATAGAATAAGCAGACGCAGTTTTATAACAAAGTCAGCTATGGGAATCGCATCTCTTGGTGTGCTTCCTTCTACAGTTAAAGCCAATTATCAAGAAGATGCATCCAGGTATGATTTTTTGATGGGGAGAGTAAAGTTTACCGCTAACAGGGGATCGAGCAAGTTCTGGGCGACTTATCCCGGTTCGGATAAGAATCTGCTTAGGGAATTCAGCAGGATATGCAGGTGCAAAGTAAAGCTGCCACCTAATTGTGAAGATGACAGTCCGCTATTCGGCAATGAGAATCAATTTAACGGCGTGGTAGATTTGACCGATATGAAAGAACTGCGGAAGTATCCTTTCTTGTTTATGACATCCGAATACGATTTTAAATTAAGTCAACTTCAAAAAAAGAATCTCACGCAATTCATCAAGGAAGGTGGGTTTCTGCTGATGGATGATTGTGTTGTATACGGGACGGGAGACTTTTTCTACCAGAGTGCTGTCAGGTTGATGCGAGAACTGTTTTCAGCTGATTCAGTCAGGGCTGTACCGTTTGAGCATGAGGTGTTCCGGAATATGTATGATTTTACCGCGGGAGGAATACCGGTTATTCAGGGCAGACGGCAACCTGCTATCGGGGTATTCGTTGATGAAAGGCTTGCTGTTTTAATTAGTGCAAACGATCTTCATTGTGGATGGTATGGCTGGACGGGGAAAAACTCAAGAGAATATATCGAATCAATCAAGATGGGGATCAACATTGTTATGTATGCGATTACTCACTGAAAATAAGCATACATTTAATCCCACATTTCCCATGTAAGCTGCGACAAAAGAATTGAATTATGATAGTATAGAGCTTG
>DAOWHR010000102.1 GCA_030641315.1 Anaerohalosphaeraceae bacterium
TCCGCGGGAAAGCGTTGGGGTCCATTCCCAGTGTGTCAGGAACTCACCGTTGGGCATCAGAGAGGTTGTACTGTCTTCGAAACGCTCAATGACGGTACCGTCCTGTGCCTGGATATCAAGGATGATGCGTGGGTTGAGAGGTGCCTGGCCTGTATTGCTAAAGCCGGTGTGTATTTTGATGTCCTCACCGACTGTAAAGCAGGCCGGTATAGTCTCAACAGGTTGCATGATCCCATCGGTGGTGCCGATATGCAGCGTGGTAGTCTTTTCTGCGAGGACTCGGCCGTCGGTGGACTTCAATCGCGCAGTGAGGTCGTAGCTGTCTGGTTCAGCTTGCGAGCTGTCGAATGTCCATCCGCATGAGGCAAGGGCCTGAACGTTTCGCAGATATTTTATAGGCAATCCGATCGTATTGTCTTCGGCGCCATTCTGTACCAGTTCAGCTTCAGCGATGACGTGTATTGCCTTGTTGGATGTGTTGTAAAAGAATAGCTCGATATTAACAGGTTCACCGATAGAACATGTTTTCCGGTCGGTCCAGAGGCGATTTATTTCGACTGTGCTTGATGTGTAGTCAATGTTGAGTGTACAGTCATTGAAGTACGTATAGTTCGTGCTCGCTGGCCATGATCGCAGCGGATAGATATATACGGTCAGTGTGGTACTGCCGTCAGGGTTGGCTTCTGTAGACCAGTCGAACTGACGGTCCGGCCATGCGTCCGGGTCTCCAAGGGCAGGGCCTGGATGAATAATATTGTCGGACTCTGGCTGAACTTCAACCAGCGACAGATCTGTACCCGAAGTATATTCAACCGAACCAATATCGACGTTTTGGACTACAAAGCCAGCTGGGAAATTAATATTCACCGGCCAGGCAGGCAGTTCAGGTCGGCCAGGCTCTGCTAAAACTGATCCACCTGGAATACTGGCAACATCACCGTCGTCTGTGTGCTCAACCGTAAATGCCGGGATGGATACCTGCAGGGTGTCGAGTGGCCCCTGGATGATAGTATCACTGGCAAAGGAAGCTTCCTGTCCATCTGCCGCCTGCTCAGCCATAGCCGTTGCAGATACGGCCTCAAGTTTGGGGTCGCCATAAAAGTGATATATGGCCGACTGGTATTTGCCATAGTTTTTGTCACCCATACGATTTCGCTTAGAACCTTTCAAAGCCGCACCGATAGGTGAGTCGAAATTAACCCTGCCGAAAAAGCCTTCGGACAGGTAGCGGTTATATGGGCTGTAGGAGACTTCCGTGGCGCCGATATATGCAGAGGCTCCGTATTCGAGGAATCGCTCACCCAGGGTAGTGGAACTTGCGGGGTATCGTCCGGTCAGACAGGATGCGGCAAAAATGATAGGAGCGGTTCTTCCAGGTACGAAGCGGTCCCTGACATTATCTCCGCTAACGTTCCAGCAATGATCCCAGTTACCGTGGCCCGCCATGAAGAGAGCGTCAATATCTGTCAAGTGTGAATAAATGGTGTCTTCGCTGGGTTCGTCGTTGCGTGAGACGTGCCAGCCTTTGTCTTCCAGTTTTTCGACGACTGTATGTCGAGTGGTTTCATGGCGTTCTTCCGGGCCGCCGCTGAAACAGTATGCCTCAGCCAGGTTCAGTTCCGTGCTGCCGTCTGCGATGTCAAGACTTGTCTGAATTGGCGTAATCATGACGTCAATTGTGTTGCCGATAATTCGCCCTACGGAAATCTCGGGTTTTTTCATATTGCCCGATATATTGCCGTAATAATTATCTGTGAATTCAATATATCCCCGTCCATTTCCAGCCAGGTAAAATGAGCAGGCAAATGCCGGTATGATCTCGGTTTCGCCTACGATGAGCAGGTATCCGCTGTCTTTGAAGTTGTCTCCCATTTGATCTGCCCATGCGCCGCCTGAATTGAGCAGATCGTTCAGATGTTCTCTATCGCCGGGAGCAACGCCGGAGCTGAAATGTGAGTATGGGAAAATTTCGACATCCCCTTTTGTAAAGTGTTCATCACGATGACCGCGGGCAAAGAGATACTGTGTCAGATCGTGTTCGATGACATGTCCGCAAATGAAAGTATCGTCGCGCGAGAAGTTGACGTCAAACCCGCCGCGATCCCAGTCAGAGCCTGTATCTATGCCTCGCAGGGACATTCTTTCGGCAGATGCGTCTGCAAGTGCCAGCCCCTCGGGTGATACCTGGAGCGTGTCATGCGTCTGAATAGATTGGCCGTATTGATGCAGGATTACGCCTTCGCCGCTGTAGATAACGATCTGCTGCGCGGAAATATCGCCGATGATTATTTCATCACCGCCTACAGAACTGATAACGTCGCCTGCCGCAACGAGATCTCCGGATTGATAAATACTGTCGAATTGCCGATGCATGGCAGCATTTCCATAGTACGCCTGTACTTTGCCGGTTTCGCCCTTGAACAGAATAATTTCATCTCGATTGCTGGGTAAGTCATGATATATCATGTCGCCGACTATGACCTGATCGCCGAGGGATGGATTGAATGTTGTGTTGTTTGTATCCTGCTCAAAATTGCCATGATCGGGTCTGTAGTTATACAGGACGACATCGCCGCGAAGACCTCCGGATGAGTGGCCGTCGATAATCGCTATCTCATCTTCGGGGTGGGACGGGTCGCTGTCAGCAAGAAGATTGCCGACCAGCAGCACGTCATTTGGATGCAGGCCCGGTACAGAGATCACCCAGGGTTCGTCACCGACAAAGGATTCACTGCCGGGGCAGTATATTTGTATCTCATCTTCGTTTTCATTCATTAGAACGATTTCGTCTTTCCAGTCGAACATGATATTGCCGCAGCCGATCTTGTCATTGCTTCGGTAGGACGTGTGTATTGAACTTGCACCGAGGAAATATCCCAGGATGCCATTGCGAACGTTGGCAAGTTCGGCGGTCTTAACCAGTAGCTCATTGGCCGCGACAGGGTCATATATTCCAAGCAAAACAGCCGGGTTGGTTACAATAAGATAGTCACTCTCTTGACATGCGTCATCCACGGCGTGATTGATATGCTGGCCATCGACCATACCGACCGCGTCCATCGTCGGCCCTGTGTAGTAACGGTCAAAATGGTCATGGTAGCCCAGTGAATTGTTCATCCCCAGCCTGTAGTCGGCTACGCCTTCCGATAGTATCGGGATCGCAGTATATCTGATCGTGCGAGAACTTTCACCAGCGACACTGCAATGGAAATCGTACTCGATAACAGATCGCCGTGTTGTCGGGTTGTAGCTGACTGCGGCATCATAAAGACTGCTTGGCTGAAAGGTGATCTGGAAGCCCTCAACTTCATCAGTGAGATAATCCAGAGTTGCCGATGTAATGCCGTCGTTGGTCAGGGTCATAGCGACCTTAAAACCCGTTCCATCGCGTGTTACAGATCGTTCGACGGAAAGGTCCGTAACCTGTTGGATGACACGCATGGTTGCGCGGCGCACCATTATGCAATAGCTTGTCTGGATCTCAACTTTGACTTCATGTGTACTCGGAGCTGCCATATACATGACATGCAGCGGGCAGGTGAACTCAGTTTCATCGACCGCAGGCGTAATGGTTGAAATCAAACTGTCATCGAAATAAACTCGAACTTCATCGACTTGGCCCCAGCGCGTAGAAGCTACGCCGGGGTGAGGACCTTCTCCCGGATTTGCCCATGTCAATCCGATATTTTCCCTGGCGACGATCTGTATTTGGCCCCTGTAATTGTTAATATTCTCATGGGGAGTATATACCCGGGTAGATTCCCCCAACTCGACAACCAGTTCCATCTCCGGACATCTCGGCATCTCGGCCCATGCAGTTTGTACCGCCGCTAAGTTTTCACTCTGGTCATAAACTTCAGCAAGGACAGTGTGATTCAAACCAAAATAGGTTTCATACGAAAGGCCTACATCAGCAGGGTTGACGTAACAGTTGAAAGGTGCATCATAGTCGGTCATGAAATGCTGCCCATCGAAAGAGAAGGCCACCCTGTCCAGGCCAAAATTATCTTCTGCCTCAACATCAAAACGAAGCGGAAATAATGGCTGATCCATTTTCTTATGCCTGGGAGCTGAGGCCTTAGGCGAGGTTGTGTCATTGGGCGGCGAGGTTGTAAAATAACGAAGGCTGCTCTCTACCGTGTTGCCGGATGCGTCTGTTGAACGGACCTTGTAACGATATGTGGTCGCGTCATCCAGCCCGTAAA
Source organism: Anaerohalosphaeraceae bacterium (assembly GCA_030641315.1). GTDB lineage: Bacteria > Planctomycetota > Phycisphaerae > Sedimentisphaerales > Anaerohalosphaeraceae > DAOWHR01. The sequence goes on from DAOWHR010000102.1 coordinate 4,206, forward strand.
GGTATATCGTGTGGTCCTGATCTTGTGTCGCATCGGATACAGTAGTAAATTTCCCCGTTGTCTTGCTATAAAGTACAACGCTGTCTGCGTCTTTATTTGTCTTCCATGTGACCTTATAGTCGCCCTGCTGGATTTCTACGACAGCCGGTCCTTCGGTAATTTGAGGGGGACTCTGATCGCAGACCCACGTTTCCTCACGGTCATTGTTGGACTCACTGTTTTCATTTACGTTCCCATCGCCATCAGCAACTGCCTGGATGGTCTGCTTGATACCGGTACAGGACCAGTCTTCCTTAGTGAATGAACGGTTCAGACGCTGACCGGGTTTCAGTGTTTCATAAATAACATCTTTCGTGCGGTACTGACCGTCGATCAGCAGGGTTGTCGCATGGGGCCATGGGCAGTCCGTATCGCCGATGTTCTGGATTTGATAGTGTATGGGCCAAAGGTCGGTGATAATTAGATCTGGGGCAGCTGCTGCATAACTGACGCAAAAACATGTAATGTAAAATACGCAAAGCAGATATTTTGGGAATGATGACTGTCTCATGGCAACCTCCAATTTATACAATTATTTTGTGCCTTTAAAAAACACATGGCTTCTTTGAACTGTATGTATATACTACAATCTTAACTATGGAATTTCAAAATTCTCTGCTTATCTCTGCTGATGAAATATCTTACCGCGGTTTTGTTAGAAGATTTCCGGATATATCTTTAATAAATAATTGGGAATTTCTTTCCCCTCCAGCAGATACCAGGAAACACATGATAACCAGAATTTGCGAAGAGAACCTAACCATTCTCCTTTTCACCTCTCACACTAAAACCTTTTAAAACCAGAGAAATCAAATGTAAAACGAAGATTATAAATTATACTATCTTCCATTCAAATTCTTTTCAAAACTCAATTCCCTTCACGTTGTGTTAGTAATTGTACAATATCCACTTTGAATTGTCAAGAATTTTACTTATAAAGCAACTTTATAGGAAATTTATGCAAGGATAATTGCAACTCAACTTCAACACAAAACTCCAATAACTCTGAAAATCCAAGAAAGAGATACCCCGTAAAGCCCACAATATTAAGAACTTAGAGTTTTCAAAAAGAACGCAAACATCTTATCCTTCCTGATATATGAGGCTGTGTGTACTTGTCAAGCTGAAGTGGGACACTCTGGACCATGCTTCTATCTCCGTGAAAATAGGCACTTATGAATTCACAGCCGCAGATGGTATTTTCTGCCTCAAAATGCTATAATTACACGGTCGATTTCCAATATCCCTGCTTCTTTTACGCTGTCTTTCAATCTCTGTAAAAGTGCAATCTGTTCTTCTGCGCTTCATTGCTGCAAATACTGAATTATTTTTTAATGAATTACTAAGCAGGTTATCAAGATTGAAATTTATCAAGTATTTATCTGAATCTATGTAGATTGAATGGGTGTAATTTGGGAACTCTGTATGAACCAAAATCTTTTTAGATTTAGCATATAGTTCAGGTTCAAGTTCGTATCTTTCACCATACCATGCAGAATAGATAACTTTTTTACTTGTGGTGGAATTTTATAAAATATGTTAGTCTATTCGCACACAACTAGTTTGAGAGCATCCGGTTTTGATAGCTGCTTTTACTCTAATGGATATGTTCAGGTATAATTATGCTCAATGCAAAGACAAAAATCATTATAACATTAACTGTCCTTACATTTCCTGGCATATCGTACTCTGAGGAGCCTCAAACGCCTATTGATTTTGAGGGAGCAACATGGATATGGGAAGGTGCTCAAGGCGAACACGCTGCCAACAACGTACCTGCCGGAACATTCTTTTTCCAGAAGGGTTTTGACTTCCCCGCAGGAGCCAAGCCCAAAAAAGCTGAGGTGCTGATCACGTGTGACAATCTCTGGACGCTCTATATTAACGGTAAAA